>JBCBZY010000380.1:0-2351 GCA_039815115.1 Pseudomonadota bacterium
CGGGAACGTTGCTGTCGGGCGGGAACCCGCAGTACCGATTAGGAAGTCCATTACCGACGATTTCCTGATCTGCCTTGAGGATGGCAAGAAGTTCAAATCGCTCAAGCGCCATCTGCGGTCGAAGTACGACATGTCGCCGGATGAATATCGCGACAAATGGCGGTTGCCAGCCGACTATCCCATGGTGGCGCCAAATTACGCAGAAAAACGCCGCCAACTGGCAAAATCCATCGGATTGGGAAAGAAACGCGGAAAGCGCTGAGTCACCAACGCGTCGCCGGTCTCACCAAACCGGCGGCGATTCACATTTTCCGCTTTGCTTTATGAGCACGGCGCAATAAAGTCTGAACTGCTAGACAGGACGAACACGCATGCCCGACAAAATTGATCTCGAGAAATTATGTGCGGAAAAAGGTCTGCGGATAACAGACCAGCGGCGCGTAATTGCGCGGGTGATATCTGACGCTGATGATCATCCTGATGTGGAAACACTGCATGAGCGTGCATCGGCGGAGGATTCGCGAATTTCCATCGCCACTGTTTACCGGACGGTCCGGTTGTTTGAGGAAGCCGGCATTCTCGACCGACATGATTTTGGAGATGGCAGAGCACGATACGAAGCCGTGCCCGAAGCGCATCACGACCATCTGATCGATGTCGAAACCGGAAAAGTGATCGAATTTGTCGATCCGGAACTGGAAGCGCTGCAAAAACAGATAGCAGAAAAGCTGGGATACCGGCTCGTTGATCATCGCATGGAGCTTTATGGCGTATCCTCTGACCGCAAAAACTGACGGTTCGGAAGAACCGGTTTCTTTTTTCGGCACATTATTGCTCGGCCTGCGCGTTGCGGGCATCCTCCTGAGCCTTCTGGCCTGCCTCCCGATGCACTATCTCTGGCGACTGTTCCGCCTGCCTTCTCCATGGCCCCGTTTTTTTCTCTGGCTTGTCGCAACAAATTGCGGAGCAGTGATCAGAACCGAAGGCAAGCGGCTGAAACAGGATGTGTTCTATGTGTCCAACCATATCAGCTGGTTTGACATCCCGGTCGTTGCGGGAATGACCGGCTGTACCTTTGTAGCGCAGGACGGGATTGCCAGTTGGCCGATCATTGGATGGTTGTGCAGAATTAACAAAACCATATTCGTGTCGCGCACGGACCGGATGAATGTCGGCGGGCAGATCGAGATTATTCGTGAAGCGATCGAGGAAAAATATCCGATTACCGTGTTTCCGGAAGGAACGACGACCGAAGGCGATAGCCTTTTGCCATTCAAGCCTTCGCTTTTTCAAGCCATGGCTCCTCCCCCGAAACCCATTCGGGTACAGCCGATGTTGCTGAATTTTGGCAAAGTCAGCAAGGAGATTGCCTGGGTTGGGGAGGAAACCGCTGCCAGCAATGCCACCAGGCTATTTTCGCGCTGGGGCATAATCCCCGTCACATTGCATTTTCTGGAGCCGTTTGATCCCTCGGAATTCGGGGATCGCAAGGCCATTTGCGCCGAAGCCGAACGCCGGATTTCCAGGGCGCTTTCCGCTTCCCTGTCAGGACGCCCCGTTGTATAGGCGCCCGCTATGAATCGCAAAAACCCCACGAAGTTCCGGGTCAAATCCTTTGGCTGCCAGATGAATGTCTATGATGGCGAACGCATGTCCGAAATGCTGACCGATCAGGGCATGACCAGCGCAAGTGAAGGCGAAGATGCGGATCTGGTCGTCCTGAACACTTGTCACATCCGCGAAAAAAGCGGCCGAGAAAGTCTATTCCGACATTGGTCGTTTGCGCGGAAAAGATGGGGAAAGCCCGCTGATTGCAGTTGCCGGCTGTGTGGCACAGGCCGAAGGTCGCGAAATATCCCGTCGTGCGCCGAGTGTCGACATTGTTGTCGGTCCGCAGGCCTATCATCGCCTGCCCGAACTGATCGAGCAGGCCAAAGGTGGCAAACGCGCACTGGACACCGATATGCCGGCGGAGTCCAAATTCGGCGCCCTGCCCTCCCGCAAGAAACAGGCCAGTCCAACCGCTTTTCTGACGATTCAGGAAGGCTGCGACAAGTTCTGCACCTATTGCGTCGTTCCCTATACCCGCGGTGCCGAAATTTCCCGGCCATGGAACGATCTGGTCGATGAGGCCAAGGCCCTGGTAGACGGCGGCGCCCGCGAAATCACGCTACTGGGCCAGAACGTCAATGCCTGGTCCGGTGAAGACCACATGGGAACAGTAGCCGGACTGGACGGTTTGATCCGCGCGCTCGACCTTTGACGAAACTCCGCTCTTGGCCGCGTCTCTCGTCAAACTCTTGGACTTTCGCGACTGGTCGCACTTGTGGTGCCGCAAGGTCGCCTTTTGC
>JBCBZY010000068.1:0-10694 GCA_039815115.1 Pseudomonadota bacterium
CCGCGAGCCCTGCCCGCATCCGTAGCCGTCCCGATCTGGCAGTTGAGCGAGTCGATCGGTCAGCCACCACTTCTGACCTATTCCGCTTATGTGCTTGATAACTGGGGACGGATTGACCCTGCCAAAGGGATTGATCTTTCGAACATCTATATGAACCAACCTTTTTTGGGCGGCCAGGACGAGGCGTGGTTCGTACTCATCCATGTCGCGATCGAGGCCCGGGCCGGGGCAATGTTGGCAACGATTCCGTCCCTGATCGCGGCCTGCGAAAGTGATGACACTCATACGCTGGAGAGCGGCCTCGCATCGATGACGGTTGTCTGGGATGACATGAACGCCATTTTCAACCGGATGCCCGAGCGGTGTGACCCTTATGTCTATTTCCACCGGGTCCGGCCCTGGATACACGGATGGAAGGATAATCCCGCCCTGGCCGACGGACTGATTTATGAAGGCGTGGAAGACCTTGACGGAAAGCCACAAAGCTTTCGGGGACAGACCGGGTCCCAATCATCGATTGTCCCCACCATGGACGCCTTTCTGGGGGTGGATCATGCTGGCGATCCGCTACGCACCTATCTCGATCAGCTGCATGTCTATCGCCCGCCCGAACATCGCCGGTTCATTGACGACATCCGCGCGAGCAGCAAGCTCCGGGAACATATTCAGCAGACGGGGAACACGGCGCTCAAATCGCTCTACAATGACTGCATAGAAAATCTCACGCGATTCCGGACGCGCCATCTGGAATATGCCGCGAGCTATATCAACAAACAGTCGCGCGGAGGTTCCGGAAACACGTCCGATGTGGGGACCGGCGGTACGCCGTTTATGAAATATCTGAAAAAGCACCGCGACGAAGCGGATGCGCATCTGCTGCGCTAGGGCGCAATAAAAAGGGGCCGGCGGAACAAGCCGCCAGCCCCCTGTTTTGTTCAAGGTATTCAGGCTCGAGCGTAAGCCAGGGCTGGCGTCGCCTTTTTCCTGCGGCGCATGGCTCCGCCAACCGCACCAAAGCCGATGATCATCATCGCCCAGGTCGCCGGTTCCGGAACCGCAGTGAGATTGAAGTTGACGTCCCAGTGGGCCAGACCCCGACCATTGCTGTCCTCGACCAGCAGCCAGGATGATCCGCCAAAGTCGTTATTCTTGGCATTGGCTCCCTGCCCCCACTGGAAAGCATAATTGCTGGCGAAGGGATTGGCCTGCAGATCGAACTGATTGCCGTCAATGGTGATCGATCCGCTTGCGGTCGTGAAGAAATCCACATCCGGCGTGTCGGTCAGCGGATCATAGGCACCGCCACTTTCCTGCTTGTACTGGAAAGCCGACCCGTTGGTCGTTTCCAGAAATCCGCCGAGCATGATGTTGATTTCCGCTACCGCATTGGACGGGTTGATCGCCGTTCCGGTCAGTGAACCGGTGCCTGTATCAGTGTCCACGGTAAAAACCATGTCATTCTGAAATTCATAGAACCGGTCAGGTCCGCTGTTCAGTGAATTGGTCCACAGACCATGCTTGCCAGGTCCGCTCGTATAATTTGTTGCGTGGTAAACCAGCACCGCTGCCGAGGCAGCGGCAGGCATTGCGACAACGGCAACAGCTGCAGCTGACAATGCCAGCATCTTTTTCATCTTGTTCATCAAAATACCCCCGTTTTTCGCTCCGGAGGTCGTGAAAAATTGTCATGATCAGGTCAGGACGCTTTCTCGGCGATTTCCGGAATGAAAAGTTCATCCGTAAATTTGACCCGAGATGGTGCTAAATGAGGACATGGCCGTAGCGCAAACGGGATATTTGCATGGTTGAAAGAATGTGCCCTCTTTGACGGACAACTGGCCGATTCCCGGCGCACAGCCGCACAATTGTGCCATTGTGACACGTTTTGCGTTAACCAGAATTCCGGATGATGGGCCGACTTACCAGCCGCTGAAACGGGGCCATTGGGCCGTCACCTGGCCTGCCTTGTCGAGAATATTATACTGACCATGCTGGGCAGCTGTCGAACAGGCATGATTGGGCAGGATCCGCAACAGGCTCCCGACGGGAATATCGGGCAGCGACCTGGTTGAACCCGGGCGCATGGCAAGGATACCATGTTCCTGATTGGCGCTTTCCATGATCAGATCTACAATCGGCTGGCCTTCCGGATCACAAATCAGGCCATATCCCTGATCGATATGCTGGTCCGCCGTGCCCCGGTCCCGCGACATCGCCATCCATCCGGCATCGACAATGATCCAGCCTTTATCCGGCTGATGCCCGATCACGGTGGTCAGTACAGAAAGGGCAATATCTCGTGAATGACAAATGCCCAGTCCGGCCATGACGAGATCGAAAAACATGTACACCCCGGCCCGGATTTCGGTGATCCCGGGCAGGTCCTGTACGCTGAACGCCGTTGGCGTGGACCCGATGCTGACAATCGGAACGGCAAATCCCGCCCCGCGCAGAATTTGGGCAGATTGCACAATGGCGGCGACTTCTCCTGAAGCAGCTGCCGCGACTTCATCTGCATTACCGGCATCATAAGATCCACCGGCATGAGTCATGACGCCGACCAGCCGGGCGCCGCCAGACAGCGCCTCCGCAACGGCGACAATGGCATCGGGATTTGCCGGAGAAAGGCCGGACCGGTGGCCATCGCAATCAATCTCGATGAGCACCGGCAGCGCCAACCCGGTTTCGGCGGCAAATTCTGAAATTGTCCGGGCCATATCGATATTGTCGGTGATGATCTTCAGATCAGCACCCTGTTCCCGCACAGCTGCAACCCGCGGGAGTTTGGTCGGCACAATACCCACGGCATACAGGACGTCCCGAAATCCGGCCCGTGCAAAAATCTCCGCTTCGCGCAGGGTCGACACCGTGATCGCCGGTTCACGGCCCTGCAGGACATGTTCGGCGATTTCGATCGATTTTGCCGTCTTCAAATGCGGGCGATGAAGGACATCGGGCGCAACTTCGTCGAGATGCTTTCTGAACCGTGCGCTATTGGCATCGAGCTTTGTCAGATCGAGCAACAGAGCCGGCGTCTGCACGGCGGCAAGCGGACGCGGAAAAATCATACCGGTATCCCCTTGCATATCCAGACCCTGACCTTCCTCGGGAAACAGACAATAATGCGCTGCACGTCAATCAGCTAGCGCATTTCAGACCAGTCTGACAACATCAAGGGCAAGAACGGGCGACAACAATGGCACTGCCATCATCATCGCCCGTCCCTGCCCCCGGATCATTTTCAGGAATCCGGCCTAGAACCGGACAGACGCTCCCAGGAAGAATTCGCGGCCCACTGCGTCGTTCACATCGGTCGTGATATTCAGGCTGCTGCCAACATCGGTTCCGGTCGGGATGATCGGACCGAAATTGTTGAAGATGTTGTTTACACCTCCATAGATTGTGTACCGGTCATCTGGTCCGAACCGGTACCGCGCATAAACGTCGTGGAAAAACTGATTGCTTACCCGGAAGAACCGGTCGTCGTCCGGATTGGCTGCATCATTGCTGTCGACGCCCCCAGCCTCAAAGTTCAGCGTGTAGGTCATCCGGAATCCGCCATTTCTATACCCGGCACGGAAGCGCAGTTCATCCTCGCCGTTTTCGATTTCCCCCAATGGTGTTTCGGTAATGGTCGTACCACCCAGACCCATAAACCGCGTTCGGTCGGTGAAGTAATGAGAATAACGGAAATCAAGATCAAAACGCCCGGGAATAACCGGAAGTTCGATCCGGCTCCAACGCACGGTCGCATCTATCCCTTCCACCAGCTCATTGTTCAGATTTTCCTGAAAGTTGATGACCTCGTCCACGCTGCCATCCAGCGCGTTCCTGGTGATAACTTCACAGAATCTGTTGTTGGGGAAATCATCGGCAGCATAACACAAATCAACTGTGTTTTGCGTACTGACCGAACCAATCGCATCCTTGATGCTGATCCGGTAATAATCTGCGACAAACGAGAAGTTGGGAATAGCCGATGGTGTGAGCACAAAGCCCGCGGTGAACGTATTTGCCGTTTCCTCCTGCAAGTTCTGATTGCCGGCATTGGGACCCTGTGTGGCGCCCGGCGCATCAAATGGTTCGGGCACGCCATTGGCATCCTGATTATCCGGATCCGCAAAAAACGCCAGGATGCCGGGCTCGGTCAGGCAATTGGCCGCAATCGTCGCGAGATCGGCATTTTCACCGCCAGGACTTGACGGCGGGGAAATACCGGTTCCATCCGGATTCAAACCTTCGCAAGGATCCTGCAGATCGTCTCCATCCGGACGCGCCGGGGAGAAAAACTCCGTGATGTTTGGTGCGCGCTGCGAACGGGAATATTGTGCCCTGAATCGCAGATCATCGTTCATTTGCCAGACCAGCCCGGCATTCAGACTGAAAATTGTTCCAACAGTCGAATATTCGGCAATACGCGCCGCGCCGCTGACATTGACCGTTTCGAACAAGGGAACGTCTATTTCAACAAAGCCTTCGATGACATCATAATCTGCCACGATGCTCGGGAACGTGGAGTGGGTGGTGACGAACACGTCATTGGTGTTCGGATCTCCATCGACGCCCCCAATCAGATCGCCATCGCGATCGCCCCTGGTGCTTTGCGTTTCCCGGCGATATTCAACACCGGTTGCAAATTTTACCTGTCGGTCTCCAATAGCAAACAGGTCACCGTTTATGGAGCCACCTGCGGTAAACTGGGTGCGCTTCTGCGCTGCATCAGCGGTGTAGCTGATATAGTCGGCCGCAGCCTGGCTGACGCTGCCTTCTCCAAATAAATCAATTGGTACACAGCCGGCGGCCCTTGCTGCAGCATCGTCACACTGGAAGCCTCCGGCACCATCATCTTCGATCGACAGCGCGAAATCGACATTCTGAAGATTGATCTCGCCAACGTTGATTGCCCGCTGTTTCCATTCCCCGTAGGTCGCAAAAGCGTTCCAGCGAATGGCATCTGTCAGCTGGCCGTCCAGATCACCCATAAACCGGTATGTTTCACGGCTGTTGATTCTCTGCTCTTCGCCCAATTCGGGAAAAGATCTGATCCACGAAACCGAACCGCTCCGCGTGACTTCGACTTCCGGAGGAATGAAAGGGCTACTCGAAGAAATTGTCCGGACGTTGAATACGTCAGGGATACCGTTCAACAAGCCATAGCTTTCTCCGCTACCGGCATCTTCAATTCCTGTCCTCGTCACCGTATCAACATCAGAATATAGTGCGGTGAAAGAGGCCTCCAGAACATCTGAAAACTCAAAGGTTCCATGGAAACCCAGATTCAGGACTTCCCGTTGTGACCGGAGGCTTTGACCGACGCGGTCGTTTATGCCGTCAAAATCGCCCAAAAAGTCCTGGCCCGGCGCGCGGTCAGCGGGCAGACGCCCGAAGCCGCTGGGATCATCCCGTGCGACATCATTGAACCACTGGCCATCACGAAACCAGGCGTCACCCTCAAAAACACCTCCCGGGAGATCAGAGTCAAAGGATGGCAGGAAACAGTGTCTGTCTTCATTGTCCGGATCACATCCCGGGGTGTTGATTTCATTGGCAAAGGAGTTCGCTGAACTCGTCGACGGATCATCAAATTCCACGGGCCGAATTGCTTTGGGGCGCGTGTTGTCGATCAGGATTTCCTCTTCGTCACGATAGCTTGCGCCCAGCAGGATATACCCACGATCATCGGCAAACCTTGTTCCAAAAAGACTTTCAAGCCTCAGCTCTTCGCCACCACTTGCATCTGGTGCTGAAAATCGGACGTCGAGATCAATCCCTTCAAAGTCGTCTTCAAGAATGAAGTTTGCAACGCCAGCTATCGCGTAAGAACCATAGATCGCGGATGCACCGCCGGTAGTGATCTCGGCGCGCTTTACAAATCCAGCCGGTATTGTCGAAAGACTAACCCGATCGCCGTTACCCGAATTGGAAACTGCCCGCTTTCCGTTTATCAAAACAAGAGTCCTGTTGTCGCCCAGACGCCGCAAACTAATCGTGGACAGGCCTGAATTCTGGATGGAATTGTTGCTGTTCTGAACGGAAATGCCATCGCCAACGCCAGGCAGCTGTGTGATGATCTCTGCCAGATCGGTCTTGCCGGTTTCTTCAATATCATCCGCACCGAAAACCTGAAGGGGAATGGATGACTCTTCGGCCCGACGTTCAATCCGGGATCCCGTGACAACAATCAGCTCATCGGTATTTGCCTCCTGACCGGACGGCTGGGCTTCCTGCGCCTGGGCGGTTCCCGTTGCTGCCGTCATGGCAAGAAGTGAAGCACCAAACAGTAATGTATCCGCCTTGAATCTCATCTTCATAATCCCCCTCAGAATCCCCGACCATGCGGGGAGGTTTCCCTGTCAAATTCCCAATTCCAATGGTTCACGATCCGGCAGCAGATTGTAATTATCTAAGCATCCGCCCGTCAGATTCGACATCATTGCTAACTTCTGGTTTCGGCGGGAGGTTGATTGACTTCAAATTCATAATTGGCATAGAGTGATGCAAGAAACGCAACATATTGATAAGGATAGATATTTTGGAACTGAAGTGGCTGGAAGACTTCATATGTGTTGCCGAGAAGGGACATTTTGCTCAGGCAGCCGAAATTCGGTTTGTGACCCAGTCCGCCTTGAGCCGGCGTATTCAGTCCCTGGAGCTATGGCTGGGGACACCTCTGTTCGACCGCTCTGAACATCCGATCAAGCTGACTGCTTCAGGACGAGAGTTCATCAAGACTGCGCGGCACATTATCGACCAATCCTATGAAGCGCGCGAGGTCGCCAATGAATATGCAAAGATCGGTGAAAACAGCATAAAGATTGCCTGTCTGCATACGCTGGCTCTCAAATTTATTCCCAATATGATCAGCGACCTGATTGACGAGAACGGGCCGTTTGCCGCAACGATTGTGGCCGACGCGCGAACCGTCGAGGAATATCTGAATTCGCTTTACACCGGTGCATGCGACTTTTTCATCAGCTATGATCATGTCTCCATCCCGCTGGATGTAGATGCCGCTGAGTTTCCCAGCCTAACCATCGCTTCCCACCACCTGCGCCCCTATCAAAGCCTGCATGCCGAGCCGATCCAGCTTGAGGAAGCTCATGGAGATATGGTTCCCTATATCGAATATTCAGGTACGTCTTTCATGTCCCGGGTCTTCGATCAATTGCTCGCCAAGGCCCCGTTCAAAAAGCGCATGCGTACGGTGTATCGCGCCTCACTGGTGGAAAGCATGATGACCGCGGCCCAGCAGGGCTTTGGTATCGCCTGGCTGCCTGCCACTGTCGTTCCGGGCGATCCGGCCGACCAGGGACTCCGGCTGGTTTCGGATCAGTTCTCCACCGTCCTCACCATCCGGGTTTACCGGTCGGCCAGCAACGACAATCCGCTGGTGGAGCAACTGTGGAAGATACTGGAACAATCCCATGCCGAGCTCCTGCCGGGCAGTGCGGGCTGAGTCTGGTTTTCCCTTTCCGCCCCGAGATTATAGACTGTCCAGCCGGGTGACGGACAAGACCTGATCTTCAAGGCCGCTCTCCTTAAGCTGATATCCGACGATGCCAGCTTCCGGCCTAACGGCAAAACAGTCGATCAAACGTTCATTCTCAAAATATACAGCGGACCCGTCATCAAGAGCGTAGGCCGGAAAATGCGCGTCCGGACCCAGTAAAAACGTCCGGAAAACATTCTGGCGTTCAACCTGGCTGTCAAAATGCACACATACCGAACTATCGACCATCCCGAGGCCCGGCATCGGCTCCAGCTCCGTTTTGACGGAATCAGTGATACACCATTTGAAGAGCAGATTGAGACCGGCACTGGCCCCCGCGATCAGCACGCCTCTGCTATAAGCATCACGGAAAAAGTCCACGACGTTCCATTCACGAAACAGGGCCATCAGGTTCCGGGTGGACCCGCCATCTACGTAAATGCCGTCTACGCCTTCAAAAAAACCTGCCGCGTCGTGGCTGGGCGGATTGTAGAGACTCAATATCCTTGACCGAGCGCCAATGCGATCCATCAGATTCTCAAACTCGGCAATGCGATCAGGGTTGTCACCTTGCGCGGCGCCCACATAACAGAAAACGGGCGCATTTTTACCCGACAATGCGACCATTTTCCGGGCAAAGTGCGGAGGCTCGGTCTTACCGGCGAAAAAAGATGCGGAATCGCACAGGCCGAATATTTTCCGCACGATGGTCACGCGGCACCCTTCACCTCGTCCAGGTTTGTCGCCGCAGTCACGGGGCCACCATCCGCATCAGTTCGGCGGTCAGGATTGCCCCGTAGGTTCCCAGCGCATATCCCAGTACCGCAAGAAGCACGCCCACCGGGGCCAGCGCAGGATGAAAGGCCCCTGCGACCACAGGAGCGGATGCCGCCCCTCCGACATTGGCCTTGCTTCCCACCGCGATGAAGAAAAATGGTGCGCGAATGATCTTGGCGACGATGAACAGCAATATCGTGTGGATCAGCATCCAGATGATACCCACCAGCATCAGCAGCGGCTGTTCGGCCATCCGGAAAATGTCCATCTTGGTTCCGATAATGGCTACCAGCAGGAAGATCATAACGGTGCCGAATTTCGACGCGCCCGCGCCTTCAAGATCTCTTGCCCGGGTAAAGCTGAGTCCCAGTCCCAGAGTGGTCGAAATCACGACGATCCAGAAAAAGCTGCTTGAGAGGACGCCTTCGGAACTGCCAAACGCGGCGGCAAAAGCGGGGCCAATCAGTCCAGCCCCAAAATGCGCGAGACCGACACCGCCAAAGGCAATGGCCAGCAATACCATCAGTTCCTCAACCGTGGACTTGCGTTCGACCGCGAGGCTGAAATCAGCCATCTTGTCACGCAGCTTGGCAATGGCGCTGGAATCTGCCTTGAGCCAGGCGTCGATTTTGTCGGCATTGCCAGCCCCGTAGAGCAGGAAAGCCATCCAGATATTGGCCACCACGATATCAATCGCCACCATCGCCGAGTAACGCTCGGGATTATAGCCATAGACTTCCAGCATCGCGGTCTGGTTCGCCCCGCCGCCGATCCAGCTTCCGGCCAGCGTGGCCAGTCCGCGCCAGGTGGCGTCTGCGCCGCTTCCGCCGACGGTTTCGGGGCTGAAAGAGCCCACGATCAACATCGCCAGCGGCCCGCCTATGATGATTCCAACAGTGGCTGTGAAAAACATGATCAGCGCCTTCGGACCCAGACCCCAGACCGCCTTGAGATCGATGCTGAGCGTCAGCAGAATGAGAGCAGCCGGAAGGAAATAGTTTTTCGCAATGTCCCACAAGCCGCTGTCTTCCGAGGATATCACACCAAAGCTGTTGAGCAGGGACGGGATCAGATAGCACAGCAATATGATCGGCACGAAAGTGAAAAACCGGTTCCACCAGCCGCCCAGGCTGCGCACATAAAAGAGAATCCCGAGCATGGTGGACAAGAGCCCGAACGTCACGATGTCGTTGGTAATCAAAGGCATGTTCAAGCTCCCGGGACCTGTTCCTGTTTCGGATCGGCTTCAACCGGATCTTCCAAGACCTCCGGCGGCTGTTCTTCGGTTGTCACATCGTCCTTGATCTCCACATCCGGCAGCGTGGGCGTATATTGCTCGCCCTTCACATGGGTCGCATACCAGGCAAGTTCGGTATTGATCTTGAACAGCTGATGCGAAGGCTTGCGGAAATTATGCGGTTCGCCCGGCGCGAGATAGAGCGCGGTCGGCGTGCCGGTTTCCCGGACGCCCCGATACATCATGATGACCTGGGTCGGCGGCACCCGGACATCCCGGGCCCCATTGAAGAACAGCGTCGGCGTCGTCACCCGCCAGGCATCCTTGAGCATGGACTGCTCCATATAGCTTTCAAGCGGCGCATCCTTTTCCCAGGGCGACCCGCCAAACCAGGGCGTCCGGTTGTGGCGGACATCGCTCTCGGCATATTGCGACACCCAGTCCGACGCCCCGGCGCCCGAGGACGCGGCCTTGAACCGGTCGGTAAAAGTGATGAGCTTGTTGGTCATGTGCCCGCCGGCGCTCCATCCCATTTTCACGAGTCGGTCCGGATCTGCCAGTCCCTCTGCGATCAGGGCATCAATCCCGTCGAGAACATCCAGATGCGCGTTCCGGAAATAGGCGCCGACCATGTCTCGCATGAACGCGTCGCCATATCCGGTTCCGCCGCGATGATTGGGCAGGAACACACCATAGCCCTGACCGGCGAGCACCGAGACGTAGCGGGATGTGTTCCACGAACCGAATTGCGATGATGACCGGGGACCGCCATGGGTGGTGGTGACCAGCGGAAATTGCTGACCCGTTTGGTACCCAACCGGATATACCAGCAGGCCCTCGAGATCCGTCCCACGTGGCTTTAATTTTTGATAATTCTGCCTCATCAGGAAAACTGAAGGCATATATCAATGGAGAGGCATTTGGTAGTAGTGATGATGCATCCTTGACCTCCTCGATCAACAGCACCTCTTATAAGTTCAATATTGGGAGAAGGCAACTGGCTAATGATAGGTTTTTCAAGGGTTGTATTGACGAGGTTCGCGTATTTGACGTAGCTTTAACCGAAGATCAATTACAAAAAATGATCTACCAAGAAATAGGTGAGAGTTCTGGAGATGTTTCAGGAGATGTTATTCCAAAAGCCATAGCTGATGTTGATAGTGAAGCCGAGGTTTCATGGAGTAACTTACG
>JBCBZY010000340.1:0-2956 GCA_039815115.1 Pseudomonadota bacterium
CCACGGCACGACGCTGGCCGGATTGATGCACCATCACGGTACCGATCCACAGGATTTTCTGGACTATGTCCATGATATCGACATGAGCCGCCTGTCCCATGCGCCGGACCTGCACAGCGCGATTGCCGCTTTGCCCGGAGAAAAACTGGTCTTTACCAATGGCGATCGGCCCTATGCCGAGCGGGTGCTGGACAATCGCGGTCTTGGCGGACTGTTTGACCAGATTCACGATGTGCTGGCCACGGATCTGGTCCCGAAGCCCGAAAAAGCGGCCTATCACAGCCTGATCAATACCACCGGTATTGATCCGAAACGTTCTTTATTTGTCGAAGACATGGCGCGCAATTTGCGTCCTGCCAAAGATTTGGGCATGACCACCATCTGGGTCAATACCGGTTCGGAATGGGGCGCACGCGATCATGCTCCGGACTATATCGATCATGAAATTACCGACTTGGAAAGCTGGGTAACTGGCCTCTCATCGAACAGGGAAGAAACATCACCATGACCACCGAATTGCAAAACGCCATCGAAGCCGCCTGGGAAAAACGCGAATCGCTGAGCATCACCAGCCAGGGGCCTGAGCGTGAAGCTGTCAATGCTGCGCTCGCCAGTCTCGACAATGGTAGTGCCCGCGTTGCTGAAAAACAGGGCGACCAATGGGTCGTCAATCAATGGCTGAAAAAAGCGGTGCTGCTTTCGTTCCGGCTGAACGACAATCAGGTTATCGAAGGCCCTGGCGGCGCCAACCACTGGGACAAGGTGCCCAGCAAATTTGCGGATTGGGGTGAAAACCGGTTCCGCGAGGCCGGTTTCCGTGCCGTGCCGGGCGCCATTGTTCGCCACGGCTCGCATATCGGTCGCAACACCGTGCTGATGCCCAGCTTCGTCAATATCGGCGCCTTTGTTGATGAAGGCACGATGATCGACACCTGGGCCACGGTCGGCAGCTGCGCTCAGATCGGCAAAAATGTACATATTTCCGGCGGCGCTGGCATTGGCGGTGTGTTGGAGCCGTTGCAAGCCGGTCCGGTGATCATCGAGGATGGCGCGTTTATCGGTGCCCGCAGCGAAGTGGCCGAAGGCGTGCGTGTCGGCGAAGGCGCGGTGCTCTCCATGGGGGTTTATCTGGGTGCCTCAACCAAGATCATCGACCGGGTTACCGGCAAGGTTCACATCGGCGAAGTGCCGCCTTATGCAGTGGTTGTGCCCGGTGCGACACCGCCGAAAGCCAATGTTGACGGCGTACCCGGCCCATCGCTTTATTGCGCAGTGATCGTCAAAACTGTTGATGCGCAAACGCGTTCCAAAACCGGGATCAACGAACTGCTGAGGGACTGATGAACATAGCGGTGAACCAGATTAAAACCACCTTGGGGGAAAATGACCACCCCTATCGCAATGGCGCCTGGACACCGGTATTTGAAGAGATTGAGACGGACCATCTGGAGATAATCGGGACTATTCCAGCCGATATTGACGGCGTTTATGTCCGCAATACCGAGAATCCGGTACATGACAGCATTGGCCGCTATCACCCGTTTGATGGTGATGGCATGATCCACGCCCTGCGCATCAAGGACGGCAAGGCGAGCTATCGCAACCGCTTTGTCCGCACCGAAGGATTTGAGGCGGAGCAGGAGGAGGGCGAACCTTTATGGGTCGGTATCATGGGCAAGCCGTCTGATTCCAAACGCCCGGGCTGGGGTGCCCATGGTAGCGTGAAGGACAGCAGCTCCACCGATGTGGTTGTCCACGCCGGCAAGATCCTCTCCACCTTTTACCAATGCGGCGAGGGCTATCAGCTTGATCCCGAAACGCTCGAAACACTGGGTACCGCCGACTGGGTGCCCGAAGACGGTATCTCCGCCCATCCCAAGGTGGATGAGAAAACCGGCGAATTGCTGTTCTTTAACTACAGCACCAAAGCGCCCTTTCTGCACTATGGCGTCGTTGGCCCGGATGATAAGCTGAAGCATTTCATTCCCATCGAACTGCCTGGCGCACGCCTGCCGCACGATATGGCTTTTTCCGAGAATTACGCGATTTTCAATGATTGCCCGCTCTATTGGAAGCCGGAGCTGATCGAGCAGAATCTCTATGTCCCCTCTTACCATCCCGACGAACCGACCCGCTTTGGGGTGATCCCGCGTATGGGGCAACCGGAAGACATCATGTGGTTTGATGCCAAGCCAACTTATGTGCTGCACTGGGCCAATGCCTTTGAAGAGGGCGATGAGCTGGTGCTCGACGGCTATTTCCAGAATCAGCCAGTGCCCAAACCGCTAACCGATTTCCCGGCGGGTTACGAAAGCATGGGTGCGAGCATTGATCTCCACAGTTTTCAACCCGAACTGCACCGCTGGCGGTTCAATCTGAAAACCGGGGAGACGCGGGAAGAAACGCTGTTCAATGACTATCCGGTCGAGTTCGGCATGTTCAATCAGCAAGTGGCCGGCGGCCCCTATCGCTATGTCTATAGCGTGACGGGTCATCCCGGCTGGTTCCTGTTCAACGGTGTGGTCAAACATGACCTGGAAACCGGTACGGCAGAACGGTTCTATTTTGGCGATGACCGCTTTGGCTCGGAAGCCCCGTTCATCCCGCGCAAAAATGCAGGTTCAGAGGATGACGGCTATCTGATCAGCTTCATCACCGACATGGCGCAGGACCGCAGCGAGTGTATCATCGTCGATGCCAAAGACATATCGGCCGGCCCGGTATGCATGATCGTCCTGCCTCACCGGATCAGCAGCGGCACCCACGCAACATGGGCGGATGCAGAGCAAATCGGGGGAGTCTAATTCCCCTCCCCTTGAGGGAGAGGAGTAGTTTAGTCAAATAGCTGTCCGTCGACTTCCTTGCCCGGTGGCGGTTTCAGCCCCAGATGCTGCCAGCCGCGATCATTGAGCGCGCGGCCTCTTGCCGTGCGGGCCACCAGACCGAGTTGGATAAG
>JBCBZY010000025.1:0-15204 GCA_039815115.1 Pseudomonadota bacterium
CCGGTCTCGGCAACATGGTGCTGCAAACCGCCGAAGGCGCGCGCAGCGGCGAGGACCTGCGGGTCCTGATCGAGCATGGCCGGCGCATGCGCAGCCTGATGGCCTATGTCCCGCGCCGCTATGACAGCACGATTGTCGAGGGCATGGCCCTCACGGGCGCACTCGATCCGGCGCTCGGCGCCGACCAGCGCCAGGCCGCAGTCGAGGCCACCGCCCAATGGATGGATCAGGTCGACGAGGAAGGCCGCTGGACCGGCAAACTGTCCGAAGAGGGTGGCTATCTGTTCGAGCGGCTGTGGCGCGGGGTCACCGACCATCATGTCATCGAGCATAAATTCCTCGAATCCGCCGAAGCACGCAAGCTGCACCGGCTGGCCTCCGAACAGCAGGGCACCTATGCCGCCACCAGCCGCCTGATCAAGGCGTCAGATGACGGAGACAGCGGTGACGGGAGCGAAGGCACCCTGATCACCCGTCCGTCCGAACTGCTCGAAACGGTGCTCGCAGCCGGCCGCAAGGGAATTGCCATTTCCCGCTACAAGGGCCTTGGCGAAATGAATGCCGAACAGCTGTGGGAAACAACCCTCGATCCGGAAGTGCGCTCACTGCTGCAGGTAACGGTGGAACAGGCCGACGTGACCGACGAGATCTTCACCAAGCTGATGGGCGACGTCGTCGAACCACGGCGCGAATTTATCGTCGACAATGCGCTGGATGTGGCGAATCTGGATATTTGATTGGTGGCAGTGAGCGGCGTCCGCTTTGGGCGAAAAAGCGGACATTAGATTTTCCTAGCTTGTAGCCATCGCATGTGGTTTCGATTAGAAAAGCAGAATGAAAGAGAAGCAGTTTCGATTGGTACTGGCGTTTGGATTAGCTTCTTTCGTTGTCAGCGCAGCTGAAGCCGAAGTTGGCGATGAAATTAGGTTCTGTGACGATTGCCCTGTATTTGTAGAAGTTCCTGCGCCGCCGGAAGACCTTCGTCAGATCAGGTATGTCGCCAAGTTTGAGCTGACTTGGAAAGACTATCTCAAATCAGTAACGGGTGGCGATTGCACAATGCCCAAAAACCTTAGCTACCAATTGGCACCTGAGCCAGAGATCATCGAAAGAATGAGCATTGACTGGACTGTTGGCGACTTGAACATTCATCAAATTCAGTGCTTTGCAAACTGGGTTGGCCGCCACACCGATCTGAAAATTGATTTGCCAGAAACTGAGGAATGGAAATGGTTCGCTAGAGCAGGGACCGAGGGAAGATATCCTTGGGGAGATGAGGCGAACAAAGAAATGGCAATGGTCAGAGGTACGAAGTCATTCTCGATACATGGCTTCAGCTATGGGTTAATGTTCGATCGAGATGGACCTTATCCCGAAGGAGGTCCCGTTGGTCAGTTTGCACCAAACAATTTTGGTCTTTTCGATATTATTGGAAATCATGCCGAGCTATCGAAGAGTGCGGTCGACACCCACGCATATTTCAAAACAAAAGGACTGGAAGCTCCCCAATTCAAAGGGCGACTATCGTATCCCGTTCTTGGCGGTAGCTACATGAACAAAATTGAGGACGCTAGGATCGACAGGGTCAAATGGAGTTTTTCATCACCTGAAGGAGAGATCGTTACGTCTGTCGCCGTCCGCTTGATTGCATATTCAGATCGCTGACCGGAGTTAGCGGAAACGACCTTAATCCGTTTCTAGTGTCCGCTTTCGGGATGAAGCCGAAGTTGGGAATTAGTGCAGTGTCGCCGTAATCCATCCGGCCCACAACTGACCTTCGGACTCCCGAGGCCGTCAATCAATTTTTACGATCAGCCATATTCGGTGTTACGAACCATTATCAGGTTGTCACTCTCGACTTCTTCGAGCAACCAGTCACGAAACCAGTTGAGCGCGCGGTTGCTCCCGGTTGCTGGTTTGGTTGCCAAATAATAGCTATATGCCGACATTCCGCATTCCCCGAAAGGGCGTATCAACCTCGACGTGCTCGTGCTGAAATTGACCATGTCCTCCAGTACCAATGCAATTCCCAGCCCATTTTCTGCGGCAGACAGAATGAGTGGGCCGTCGTCATAATATTCGATATTGTTCGCAGGCAGGTCATCGAGCCCGATTGTGTCCAGCCAGCTTGGAAGCAATTTCGGCAAAGCACGGTGAAGCAGTAGCGGATGATCATGAAGCACCTGTTTGACACCCAGACGGATATCCACAAGCCCAGGCAGCGCAACAGCAAACACACGCTGCGGACGTAACTCACGCATTTCAAATGGATGTTCATCTTTTTCGGCAAAGAATATGATGGCATCCAGACTAAGGCCCAGCTTGGCGATTGGCGAACCGGAAGAATCGAGATGCAATTCCACTTCGGGATGTTGTGAACGAAATTTATGAAGCCTTGGCATCAGCCATGCAGTTGCAAAAGACGGTGGCACGCCAACGGAGATTTGATATTGCTTTTCGTCGCGCAGTTCCTCCAGGATCAACCCCAGTCGGTCAAATGCCGGCTCCATCTCGGCCAACAGACGTTCTCCAGCTACCGTCAATCGGAATTGATGATGCTCACGCTCAAAAAGCGGGCGCCCGACATGGGTTTCAAGATTTTGGATCCGCCGGCTTAATGCCGAAGTAGAGAGATTCAGTTCGTTCGAAGCAGAACGCAACGTTCCGCTGCGTGCGGTGGCAAGAAACGCTTCAAGCGCGTTCGTTGGAGGAAGCCTACGCACGAATACTCCATAGTTGCTACCACTAGTATCGCTGCATGTCTGTCGAACATCACACCGAATTACGCCATTATAACCGCATAATGTTGCGATGCAGCAATAACTTTGTCGCAAACTTTGGCATAAGTGCTGCAACAATTGCAAACCAGCCGATTACACTTTGTTTTTGCTGCCTTTATTTGTGCGTTTGCAAATATTGCAATGATGGTTTCGCTCCCAGCGATACCATCTGTTTGTTCTTTAGCGGAAGTTGCTGTGGGTTAAACATGAAAGGACTAAGCAATGAAAACTGTAAAATCCCTGACGGCCATCCTTCTTCCCGCAATCGTCGCAACTACTCCGCAAACCGCTTTCGCAGGCGAAGCCAAGACACGCCATGCCGTCAAGTTTGAGCTTCTCTCCACAGAACTTGAGAGTGAATATGGTCGGGCCGCTATATTATCACGTATGAAGCAAAAAGCTCGGGTCGCCTGCCGGAACAAGCCATCCTCTTCATACGTTAAATACACGCGCACCTGCGCCCCCGATCTAATGGAGCAATGGATTGCAGCGATCGGCAGTTCTTCCCTGACGGCTCAGGCCTATTCGGGTTCGATGCAAATTGCTTTTGCAGACAAATAGTCGTGAATAATTGGATCGAGCCCCTCTCCTCAACGAGAGGGGCTTGCATGATATCAATGAAGCAGGGTTTGTCCCTGTTTGAGACGAGTTGCTCAAACAGGCAAACAGGTGATAGTATTTGCCATGCCTCACCACACCTACAGCTTCACTATCGCCACCAATGGCCCCTCGCTCACCGAATTCACGCGCGAGGCGGCCGACCGGGTGGCAGGGACAAAGGTCAACACCGGCCTGCTGACGCTGTTCTGTCGCCACACCTCGGCCTCGCTGGTCATTCAGGAGAATGCCGCGCCGGAGGTGCAGAGCGATCTGATCGCCGCCTTTGACCGGTTCGCGCCGGAGGGGGCCGGTTATCTGCATGACAGCGAGGGGCCGGACGACATGCCGGCGCATATCAAGGCGGCGCTGACCCAGACGCATCTCGCTATTCCGGTGGTGGCAGGCCGGCTGGCGCTGGGCACCTGGCAGGGCATCTATCTGTTCGAACATCGCCGCCATCCGTATCAGCGGGAGGTGGTGCTGCATGTCGCGGGAGACTAGGTGCGACCAGCGCGCCAGCGTAGCAGCGGCCGGACAACCGCCCAGAATAGCGCGAGATAGCCGCCGGACTGGAGCAGCAGACCAAGGTCGGGATTGAACAGGAAGATCGCTGACATCGGTACACCGTTGATCCGCGGAATCCCGATCAACAGCAGCCACGCCATTCCCGCAAGCAGCAGCGACGGCAGGACTAACCGCAATATCGCCGAACCGGAGAAGACTTTACCATTGAGCGGAACCAGCTTTTTGCGGATAGTCAGGAAGCCGATAATTACCATGATCATGAACAGCGGGAACAGGCAGATCGCGAAAAAGCCGATGCGGGACGGGATATCGAACGCAACCGGCGGGACGGGCAGTCCCATCACCATATTTCCCACTCCGCGATAGAGGGCAGCGACATTGCGATTGCCGAAACTGGTGTTGGTGTTGGTCAGCACGACAAAGCCGGAACGGTCGTCCGGGGAAAAACCGGCGATCGCTTCAAAACCCGGATTGCTGCCGGTGTGATACACGAGTTGGGAATCCCCAAATTCTCGAACGAACCAGCCGAGCGCATATTGATCCCCGGGACCAGATCCGGCTGGAGTGATCATCTGCTGCTGCATGTCGGGTGACAGGAAGCGGCCATCGGCGTTGATGAAATGGGTCAGAAACTGTGCAAGATCCCGGCTCGAGGAGGCTATGCCGCCTTGCGACACCGCCCCGCGCCCGATTTCGCCGCGAAAGGGCTGCGGGCGCGTCAGCCAGAAACGATGCCCCTGTGCCGCTCCCGCCATGTCGGGTTGCAACTGTCCGGCGGCGCTGTTCGGCATCGAAGTTGCGGACAGAACACCCGCATCCATGGCGTCTTCGAAGGGCTTGCCGGATTTCAGCTCGAGCAGCAGCCCGAGAAGCTGATAATTGGCATTGGAATATTGATATTGCGCACCGGGCGCCGAAACCAGCTGCAAGCCTGCCATGTCGCGCACCGCCTGTTCCAGCGCGTCTGGTGCATTGCTGATGCCATGCTGGTTGCGGTTGCCGTCAAACATCGAAAATCCGCTGCGATGGCTGAGCAGATGGCGGACAGTGACCTTGTCAGAGGCTGATTTTGACCGGGTCCGGAACCAGGGAATATGCTGCACTACCGGATCATCCAGGCCCAGCATCCCCTGCTCCACCAGTTGCAGGATAGCGGTGGCGGTAAACGGCTTGCTTATGGAACCGATCATGAAACGGGTATGTTCGGTGACGCGCTCGCCATCCGGGCGTGTCACGCCAAAACCTTTGGCATGGACAATCTCACCATCCGCGATCAGCGCTATGGCGACACCGGGAATGGCCAACTCTTCCATGCGCTGCTCCACAAACGCGTCGATTTCGGCAATGCGTTCTTTGGTGAGCGGAGGCGGAGCAGCGGTTGCCGGGGCCACCGCCAGAACGGCGGACAGCCAGACGATCAAAATTTTGCGAACCCGGCTTCCTGTCATCTCAATCCCCCGACTGTGAGAATCATAGGCCAGACAGGAAGGGCTTGCCCAGCGAAAAAACAAGAGTGAGAAAATTGCCGCTTGCAGTTGATCGAACAAAACCCGCTGTTTGTCGACGATGCTCGGCCCTGATCGACAGCCACAACACCCCGGTCGACTTCGGCTTCAATTTGCCCGACCGCTGGACAGAATTGACTTTGCCGGATGCCGGGAGGGCTGTCGGCGGTTGATGGTCCGCCATGACAGATGTCCCCGCGCGCTCCGGCATCGGGAGGGACATGATGGCGAATCCGGGACTCAAGGCGCAAACACGTACTGCACTGCAGGCTGCGGAAGAGGGTGATCCGGATCGCACTACCAAGCTCGAACAGGCGCTGGAATCCGACCCCTATAATGGCGCGCTCATCATTCAGCATGCCGTGGCGCGAGTGGACTCCGGAGATCAGGACCCATTCGCACATCTCACTGATATCATTCGCCGCGCACCGGACTGGGTGGATGGCCATGCCGCACTGGCGCGATTGCGCTGGGAGACCGGAGATCGGGAGAATTTTCTCGTCGATCTGGAGAAAGCGCTGGCCCAGCAGCCAAAAAACCCGATGCTTTGGAATCTGTACATTGACCTGCTTGCCGCTGTGGAACGTTTTGAGGAGGCAGCCAATGCCGCGCGGGCGGCCATGGATACAGGTTTTGCCGATCCCGTCCTGCAGTTAATCGAAGCCATGCATGCCGGCTCTGCCGGAGATCACCAGCGCGCCATGCAGCTGTTTGCCGAACTGCCAGACCAGTTCGCCGGACGTGCAGTCAATGAAGCCCGGCAGCACTTGCGGATGAACCAGCCAGATCAGGCATCCACTCTGCTTGATCAGGCGCGGATGGAGAACCCCGAAGACTTGTCCGCTTGGGCGCTTACGGAGCTGACCTGGAGAAAGCTTGCAGATCCCCGTCATGACTGGTTGTTCCGGGATGGCGCACTGATTTCCTTTGCCCCCGTTGATCTCGACGACAAGGAGCTGCAGGATTTGGCAGTGCTCCTCGAAAAGCTGCACCAGTCGCAATATCAGCCAGTCGGCCAGAGCGTGCGCAACGGCACCCAGACGCGCGGCAATCTGCAGCGCAACAAAAACCCGCTGCTGGTCCGTCTGTTTGACCGTCTGCAGTCGGCTGTTGAAAGCTATTTTGAAGCGCTGCCGGATCCTGATCCTGAACATCCGTTATTGAAACATCGACGGTCGGCAATCCGGATCACCGGCGGCTGGTCCATCCGTGCCACAGCGGGCGGCTATCACACCAGTCACCTCCACCCCGGCGGCAAGATCAGCTCGGCTTGCTACATCAGCATTCCTGGTCTGGAAGATACCGGTCGGGCGGGCCATTTGCAGCTTGGGTCTCCACCAAAGGACATCCCCATCGACCTGGACCCGGTCCGCACGATCAAGCCGCGCGCCGGACATCTCGCGCTCTTCCCGAGTTTTCTTTACCACGGAACCGTGCCGTTTTCCTGCCCGGGCCAGCGCATGACCGTCGCGTTTGACGCGGCTTAGGTGACCATGGCTTTCAATGTTGCCACCCGATCCGCCTCTTCCGGCGGCTTGTCCTGGCGAATGCGGTGAATGCGCGGAAAGCGCATTGCCAGACCCGATTTGTGCCGTTTGCTGTCATGGATGGAGTCAAAGGCAACCTCCAGAACCATTGTCTTGGCCACTTCGCGCACCGGGCCAAAGCGGTTCAGCGTGTTCTGACGAACGAACCGGTCGAGCATTTTCAGTTCTTCGTCGGTAAAGCCCGAATAGGCCTTGCCGACCGGAAGCAGCTGGCCCTCGTCGCTCCAGCAGCCAAATGTGTAGTCAGAATAGAAGGACGCGCGCCGGCCATTGCCGCGCTGAGCGTACATCATCACGCAATCCGCCGTCAGCGGGTCGCGTTTCCATTTATACCAGTGCCCGACTTTTCGACCGGAGAGATAGGGGCTGTCCCGGCGTTTCAGCATCACGCCCTCGATCGCCGCATCGCGCGCCGATGCCCGAAGCTCAGCCAGCGCGTCAAAATCAGGAACGTCAATGACCTGTGACAGGTCAAACCGCTCTGCCGCCAGGCGCGGAACAAATTTCTCCAGATGACCCCGGCGCTGGTGCCATGGCAATTCCCGCCTGTCAGCGCTGCCATCAACCAGCAGATCATAGAGGCGGATGAACGCCGGTGCTTCCGTGAGCATCTTTTTCGATACGGTCTTGCGGCCCAGTCGTTTCTGCAAGGCGTTGAAACTGGCCGCACCACCGCCAGCGACATCGGCGCCCTGCGCCTCGCCGCGTACCCTCAGCTCGCCATCAACCACGCCATCAACGTCAAAAGCGGCGACAATATCCGGAAAAGCCTTGCTGATTTCGTCTCCGCCACGACTGTAGAGCCGGGTCTCGCCCGCCGTCCGGGCAATCTGCACGCGGATACCGTCCCATTTCCACTCCGCCGCATATTCGGTGAGGTCGAGGCTTTCCCCTTCGAACGGGTGGGACAGCATGAACGGCCGGAAAAAGGGTATCGCCGACAGATCCGGTGCCGGACCGCCATCGGCTGCCCATGCGAAGAGCTCGGTATAAGGCGGCTCCAATGCATGCCAATATTCCTCGACCGCATCGACCGACACATCGAACGCTTGGGCAAAGGCGGTTTTCGCCAGACGCGCCGAAAGACCGATGCGCATTCCGCCGAGCGCCAGTTTGAGCATCGCATAACGGCTGTCAGCGTCCATCCGGTCCAGCAGACCGGCCACCACATCGGGTGCGGTCGTCCGCGTGGTTGCGGCAAGCGCATCCACCACCGCCGACAGTCGCTGATCTTCCGGCTCTACGCCTTCGGTGCCGGGCCAGATCAGCGCCACAGTCTCGGCCGTGTCCCCGACATGATGACGGGACAGGCGGAAAAGATCCGGATCAATGCGGGTCCCTGCGAGATTGCGGATGGTCGATGATTTCACCGCCGGAAAATCCAGGCTGTCGGTCAGCGCCGCCAGTGCCCAGCCGCGGTCCGGATCGGGCGTGTCCCGCAAATAGGTCGCCAGCGCGTGCAATTTGGCGTTGCGCGAGCGGGTGTAGATCAGCCGGTCAATCAGGGCGGCGAAGCGCTGCATCAGCCGTCATCCTCTTCACCGCGCCCGACCATCGCCAGCGCGCGGGCCTTGCGCTGAGTCAGTTCACACCAGCGCAGCAGGCCGTCTTCGCTGCCATGGGTGATCCAGGTTTCCTGCGGCGACAGATCGGCAATCGTCCCCGTCAGTTCATTCCAGTCGGCATGGTCGGAGATGATCAGCGGCAGCTCGACATTGCGCTGCCGCGCCCGGCCGCGCACCCGCATCCAGCCCGAGGCCATGGCAGTGACCGGATCGGGCAAACGGCGGGTCCAGCGATCAGTAAGGGCCGAGGGTGGACACAGGACAATCTTGCCCGCCATCTCTTCCTTGGGCGTGTCGGCAACCGGTCGCAATTCGCCCAGATCAACGCCGAGTTCTTCGTAGAGCCGGCACATTTTTTCCAGCGCACCATGCAGATAAAGGGGCTCATCCCAGCCAGCCGCGCGCAGTTCGGCAATCACCCGCTGCGCCTTGCCCAGCGCATAGGCCCCGACCAGCACACAGCGCTCCGGCTCGGCCTCCAGCCGGTCAAACAGCTTCCCGATTTCTCCTTCGATCGGTGGATGGGTGAAAACCGGCAGTCCAAAAGTCGCCTCGGTAATAAAAATATCGCAGGGTACCAGCTCGAAGGGCGCACAAGTCGGATCGGACCGGCGCTTGTAGTCTCCGGTCACGACCACGCGTTCGCCTTGATATTCCATCAGGATCTGCGCCGAACCCAGAACATGCCCGGCAGAGTGCAGGCTGAAGGTCACGCCGCCCTCTTCCACAATATCCCCATAGCGCAAGGCGGTCCCTTCACCGGTCCCGTAGCGTAGCGCCATGATAGCCAGCGTTTCGCGTGTTGCCCAGACCTGACCATGTCCGCCGCGTGCATGGTCGGCATGGCCGTGGGTTACAAAGGCGCGCGGTTGGGCACCGGAGGGATCAATCCAAATATCCGCCGGCCGGACGTAGATCCCCTGCGGATGTGGTTCGATCCAATGTTTGCCTTTTGCCATGGTCATCCATTGCCTGGTTATTTGGCTGATCCCCGCAGTTAGCGCTTGCGGGCAATCTTGAGCTTGTCCTGCTTCGCGCGTTTCCTGATCGATTCCTCACTGCGGGTCAGCGCCTTGCTGATCGCCTTGAGGGTCATGCCCTTTTTGGCAAAAGCATGCAGCTTCTGGATTTCTTCGGAATTCCAGGGCTGCTTGTGCCGTTCAAATCGATCCTTCATGCTTTCCAGCATCCTTTCAAATGATCATCGGTCATGCCGATGGCCTGCATATAGGCGTAGATGATCGTGCTGCCGACAAAACTCATGCCGCGTTTCTTGAGCGCTTTGGAAATGGCATCGCTGACCGGTGTGGTAGTGGGCATATCGGAAAAGCTCTCGGGCCGGTTGACTGGCGGTGGACCTTCCAAATGCCCCCACAGCCAGCTGTTGAAACTGCCAAACTCCCCCTGCATGTCGAGAAAGACCCGCGCGTTTTTGCGGACCGAATAAATCTTCAATCGATTGCGGATAATCCCCTCATCTTCCCGCAACGCTTCCAGTTCGGCGTCGCTCATGTCGGCACATCGCGCCATGTCAAAACCATGAAAGGCCCGACGATAGCCGTCCCGCTTGCGCAGCACGGTTTCCCAACTGAGACCGGCCTGAGCGCCTTCAAGGATCAGATCTTCGAACAGCAGCCGGTCATCATGCACCGGCACGCCCCATTCCTTGTCGTGATAATCGCCGTAAAATTCCTTGCCCGCCTGTCCGCCGAAACAGCGCGCTTTTCCGTCTGAACCCATGACTGTCATGATTCCGGGATAGGCCGGGATAACGAGCTTGGGAAGACCCGGTCCCGATTATTCGGCAGGCTGGATATCCGGCGTGCGGCCCTTATCCGGTCCCCACCAGCCGCTGCGCCGCTTGGCCCAGTTGATCGCGCGCGGGATCGGAGCATTGCGGTCCATCCACTCGGCATATTCCTTGTAGGCCGGATCGGCGAGCAGATGCTTCTCCTCGGTCTTCGCGCGCCAGTAATAGACGCCACTGACGGCCGCGAGGATCACGGCATTGCGGATCATGTCGGTATAATTGCCGCCGATCGTCAGAAACGGCAGCGAGGCCAGCCACCAATAGGCGTTCTTGGCCATATAGGCGGGATGCTTGGTCCAGGAATAGGGGCCATGGGTGAGAATGCCGCGATGGGTGAGGTTGGAAAAACGCAGGCCGAAAGCCACCGTCGCCCAGGCATAGATGGCGGTCAGGATGACCAGCACGCTGCCCCAAATCCACAACAGGGTCTCGTTGCCCTGGAACCAGTAGTCCCAGCCCGCCGTATCCACTTCATAATGGAGCGGGCCGCCAGGATACATCAGTGCGAAAGGCGGATAGCAGATCAGCGCCGCAATCCAGCCGCCGAGATAGGGATTGGCGGTCCGAATATGCGCATCGAGTGGCTTCATCGTCAGCAGATAGCCGACCGTGGCAAATTGCACATCGACAATGAACATGGCAACGATCAGCCAGTGTGCGATCGCAACTGGGTCGCCGGCAATTTCCGAAAAATCCAGCCGGACAAAATCGCCGAAGCCGCCGGGAACGATCGAAATCATGAATGCGAGGAAAAACCCCTTCACGGCCCAGGCCCGGAGATGATGATAAATCTGTTCCGGTTCAAAACTGCCGCGCTGACGGATCAGGAACTGGCCGAGATGCCAGGCCCCGTCGCGCTGGTCGACCATATAGCGGTCCAGCCACAGCACATAGGGGATGGAAATAGCGACCAGCCAGGGCGCGACCGTTTCCATCATCTCCATCGAAAACTGATATTGGCCGGTCCAGTACCAGCGCCCGATGCAGTAAATCACTGCGATCAGTCCCCAGGTCGCCCAGAGGCCGGTCAGCTTGACAATACTGACATCCAGCGTTTCTTTCACGGGCTTGGGATTCTGCCAGTCAATGCCGGTCGTCGGGCGCAGATGCACCTTGTCGTTGAGCAGCGACCAGATGATCATCGGCAGCGCACAGGCCGCACAGGCGGCGAGAGCGGAATAGGGTCCATCCATGCCATATTGACGCGCAATCAGGATCCAGCAGCCGAGCCCGATCAGCCCTGCTATGCCGACACCGGAAGACACCGCAGATTGCGGACGCGGGTCCGCCCCGGATGATTTTGCTCCGAACATGGCCCGGGCTTTAACCAAAAATGGTAAGTAACCCGTGAACGGCACCGGATGCGATGGAAAAACCTAGGAAATTCCGGTCCCAGCCCCTATATTACGGCCATCTTCAAACCGGAACGCAAACCCTCATGCCGACAGGAAAATTTATGAAAACCCTCAGTCTGATTGCTCTCCCGATTGCGCTTGTAGCCTGCACCAACAGCGAGGACGCCCAGGCAACCGACGGCGCTTCCGCAGAACGGGCTGCCGTTGCGGATATTTCGCCGGTGGATCGCATGCCATTTGCAAAAACCGAAGTGGCGAGTTTCGATGAACCCTGGGCGATGACCTTTCTGCCCGATGGCCGGATGCTGGTGACCGAAAAGGCGGGTAAATTGCTGCTCGTCGACCAATCCGGCACCAAGACGGAAATCGCCAATGTACCCGACGTGGCCTATGGCGGTCAGGGCGGCTTTGGAGACGTCATCCTGGCGCCCGATTTCGCCACTAGCGGGACAATTTATCTGAGCTGGGCCGAAGGCGGTGAGAACAACACCCGCGGCGCCGTTGTCGGAATGGCGCAGCTGGATCTGGAGAGCGAAAATCTGGCGCTGGCGGACTTGAAAGTGATCTGGACCCAGACACCCAAGGTCACCGGGCGCGGGCATTATTCCCACCGCATGGTTTTCTCGCCCGACGGCAAATATCTGTTTATCGGTTCCGGCGAACGCCAGAAATTCGATCCCTCCCAGGACATGTCCAGCAATATGGGCAAAATTGTCCGGCTCTATCCGGACGGCAGCATCCCGGAAGACAATCCCTTTGTCGATCAGGACGGCGCCTTGCCCGATATCTGGTCGCTGGGGCACCGCAACATATTGGGCATCGCCTTTGATGCCGAAGGCCGGTTGTGGAATAACGAAATGGGACCGCGGGACGGGGACGAACTGAATCTGGTCAAGCGCGGGTCCAATTATGGTTATCCGATCGTGTCGGAAGGCGTGCATTATGACGGCCGGGATATTCCCAATCACGACACCCGCCCGGAATTTGATGCACCCGATGTGGCCTGGGTGCCGACAATTGCCCCGGCCGGTATGGTATTTTACTCCGGCGACCTGTTCCCGGCGTGGAAAGGCAGCGCCTTTATCGGCGGACTCGCCAGCGAAGCGATTATTCGCGTCAGCTTTGACGGTGAAGAAGCGCAGGAAGCCGAACGCTATGCCATGGGCGCGCGAATCCGCGAGCTCGAACAGGGCCCAAACGGGGCCATGTGGGTCCTGGAAGACGGTGAAGGCGGGCGCCTGCTCAAGCTGACCCCACCCAAATAGCACGCACCCGCTGATATCGCGCTAGCGATAAACCGCTGTCGATCAGCGCGAAGCGGTGGTGGTGCCTGACAGGTCGCTCAAAAACTCGCGAACGCGGTCTGCATTGGCCCCGAGATCATGGACGCCAACGCGCGAGACGGAGCGCATGTCGATAATGCTGGCATCGCCATTGTCAGCCGCGCGGGCCCGGATCACCACATCATCCTTGAACCGGAACAGCGAGATGGTCGCCGTGGCTTCCATGCGGCCGGCCGCCGGATCGATGCTGGCCACCTCCCACCCGCGATCTTCCGCGAGACGCCGGGCCTTTTCAATGACATCGGCGACAGGTTCGTCAATCCGCACCGAACGAATATCCGGATAGGCATCCTGATGCAGGGTCGCCCAGCGCTGGCGGGGATTCATGCCTTGCATGTCGCTGTCATCTGCACCGGGAATATTGTCCCAGTTATCCTCGCGAAGCGGGAGGGTCGCAAATTCCGGCGGATCGGCCAGATCTGTCGTAATGTCATGGATTGCCGGAAGCGTGGCAATCGTGATCGCATAATTGGCCAGAAACGCCAGAAAGCCGAGCGTCACAACCGTTCCCAATCCCAGCAGCGGCCAGCGCGTTTTGCGTCCCTTGCGCCGGTCGAGAATGATGCCGACAATGGCGATGATCAGCGCAATCAGCGCCGCCAGTCCGGTAAAGGGCAGGATCGAGAGGCCAGCCTGCCAGCCCCACAGACCGAAACCGCCGCCCGCAGCCGCACCGAAAAAGGTCACAACTGCGGCGACCGCAATGACAAGAACCAGCCAGCCCTTCGGATCTTTCCGCAAACCCGCCAGCTTGCTGCCGGATGTCGCAACTTCTGCGCTGCCGTCTATCTGTTCGTTCACACCCGTACTCCCTCTTGTTCCGATCTTTTAGACAGCGGAAGGGGATAGTGCAATCGGGTCGTTCGGGTCGGAACCGGGAGTTCGAATGGAACAAACTATTCCTGCCGGTCGACAGATGACGGGAATGGAGCTAGACGCGCGTTTTCGCCAATGACCGACGGATGGAAGATTCACCGTGATCAATATAATTCCGCTTGTGGAGATTGATCCCCAGCTGGTCGAGCAGCTGCTTGACGCCGCGTTCGGATCGGATCGCAGGGAGCGGACCGCGTACAAGGTGCGCGAAGGCATGGACATGCTTGAAGGGCTCAGCGTGGCGGCGGTCGACAGCGCGGAAAACGAGCTGCTCGGCTCGCTGCAATGCTGGCCGGTGGCGCTGACCGATGATGCAGGGAAAATGCACCCGATGATCATGGTCGGCCCGGTGGCCGTGCACCCCGATTGTCAGGGCGAAGGCGTCGGCAAGGCGATGCTGGGTGCGATGCTCAAGGAACTGCAGGAAGGCGAGAACCTGCCTCTGGTGATGATCGGTGACCCGGCCTATTATGACCGCTTCTTCGATTTCTCCCCCGCCCGGACGCGAGGCTGGACCCTGCCCGGACCATGGGAACCGGATCGGCTGCTGGTTCGAGCGCATGAAACTGCCAAATTGCCCGAAAAAGGCAAGCTCGGTCCCTGGGTGCGGCCGGTAAAGCACTGAAGCCAGAAGGCAAACCAGGATTTACAAACACTTCCCGTCCCAATAGGCCTGTTCCATGCCCTATGCTCCACCACCCGAACTGGCCTCGCTGTCCCCGTCCGATATTGCGGATCTGGTCGCGCAGCAGAAACTGCCGCCGGTGGAACTGTGGGATCCACAGGAAACCGGCGACAGCGAGATGCGGATTGCATCCAATGGCGGCTGGTTTCATCAGGGAGGCCCGATCAGTCGGCCGGCCATGGTCCGGGCCTTCTCGACTCTGCTGCGCCGGGAAGCAGATGGCAGCTTTGCCCTGGTCACGCCTTATCAGAAGCTCAGTATAGCGGTTGACGATGCGCCCTTTGTGGCGGTCGAGATGGAAAGTGCGGGCCGTGGCACCGACCGGCAACTGGCATTCCGCCTCAATACCGATCATCTCGTTATCGCGGACAGCGATCATCTGCTGCGTTTTCCCTCCGGAACAGATGCCCCGCAGCCCTATCTGACCGTGCGCCGCGGCCTCGAAGCCGTGCTCGCCCGGCCAGTCTATTACGCGCTGGCCGACTTGGCACTGGAAGACGGTCTGGATCCCTTCGGTATCTGGAGCCACGGCGCCTTTTTCCCGATTGATCCGGGTTCATGACGCGCTGTTCCGAAGACCTCCGCGCCCGCCTGTCGGCTGCCCTGCGCACCG
>JBCBZY010000143.1:0-6994 GCA_039815115.1 Pseudomonadota bacterium
CGTCTTCGGCAGCGAAACGTCGTTGGCGGGGGATGTCATATATACTCCCAATGGTGGCGAAACGACCTTGCGGTTCAGCTATGGTGAGGGTTTCAAGGTCCCTTCCCTGTTTCAGCAATTCAGTGATTTCGGAAACACACTGCTGGAGCCGGAAACATCCGCCAGCTGGGATGCCGGCTTCTCGCAGTTCCTGCTTGACCGGACAATCGAACTTGCTGCCACAGTATATCAAAGGGACAGTGAAAATCTGATCGATTTCATTTCCTGTCCGGTCCAGACCGGAATCTGCACCAACCGGCCTTTCGGCACCTATGACAATGTCGGCCGCGCCCGGGCGCGTGGTGTGGAAATCGGCGTCAACTTGCGACCGGTAGAGCAACTTGTCATCGCCACCAATTACACTTTTGTCGATGCGGAAAATCGCGACAGTGGTCTGAAACTGGCCCGTCGACCACGGCACAGTATCAATGCATCCGTCGACTATGAATGGGAATTTGGTCTGGAGACGGGGATCACAGTAACCCATGTCAGTTCCAGCTTCGACAATGCGTTCAACAGCACGGAAGTGCCAGGCTATGTCCTGACCAGTCTGCGGGCGTCCATGCCGATCACTGACAAGATCGAGCTTTACGGGCGTGTCGAAAATCTGTTTGACGAGGAATATGAAACCATATTCCAATTCGGAACGGCGGGCCGATCGGCCTTTGCCGGTATCAGGTTGAAAATCTGACATGCGTCCTGCAGCCGCCTCTCTGTCTGTTCTTCTGGCCAGCGGACTGGCGGCTGCCGGCTTGTTTTTCCTCACGGCGCCCACTGCGTCGGCAGGGCAGACAACCGTCACGGTCCAGGGCAAAATCCGGCAGGCACCGCGCAGGATTGTCTCCATCAATCCCTGCGTGGACGCTCTGCTGATGAAACTGGCCGATTCCGGGCAGATCACAGCGATCAGCCATTATTCTCATGATGCCCGGGCGACATCCATTCCGCTTCGTCAGGCTTTGCGGTTCAAGGCGACGTCGGGAACCGCGGAGGAAATCCTGTCGATGCGGCCGGATCTGGTGGTGGGCAGCAGCATCGTTCCTCTGGCCACGAAGCAGGCGCTGAAACGGCTCAATATTCCGCTCGTTCAACTCAGCATCCCGCAAAGCATTGCCGAGAGCAAGGCGCAGATCGCTGAGCTGTCTGCGGTTCTGGGAACTGCCAAACGTGGCGAGAAGCTGAACATGTCGATCGACCGTGCCCTTGCCAGCTCCCGAGCGGAAAAGGGCACAGCGATACCCGCACTGATCTGGCGAAGCGGGGGCCTGGTGCCGGGCGCAGGAACGCTGCCGGACGAAATCATGCGCCACACGGGGTTTCAGAATGTCAGCAGCAGCTATGGACTGAACCAATGGGATATCCTTCCACTGGAGAAACTCGTGGCGCGCCCGCCCAGCGTTATCTTTTCCAACCCGGGTAGCGCCGGGAAACATCGTGGCGACAGGATGCTCTCGCACCCGGTTATCGATCGCCTGTCCCGCCGCATTGCCATTGTTGATTATCCCTCCCGTTTGCTGAATTGCGCTGGCCCCAGCCTGATCGAGGCTCTCGAAACCATGGCCCGCGCCAGAGAAACCGCGGGGTCTGGCCAATGAAAGCGCTTCGCCTGAACGGAATCCTGCTGCTTTGTCTGTTGCTGGCGATGCTGTTGTCCCTGATGGCCGGCAAAGTCTGGGTCACACCGGGCATGTGGTTCGGAAATGATTTTGGATCGCTGATTATCATGGAACTGCGGATCCCGCGCATTCTACTGGGGGCGATCATCGGGGCCGGTCTGGGCATGGCAGGGGCAACAATGCAGGGATATTTGCGCAATCCTCTGGCTGATCCCGGCATTTTCGGCGTGTCGAGCAGTGCTGCTCTGGGTGCCGTGACGTCGCTATATTTTGGATATGCCGTCACCGCCTGGCTGTTACCCGGCTTTGCGCTGGCTGGCGCAGCTATCGGCATGGGGATGCTTGCGCTGCTCGCTGGCCGGTCCGGCAGCCTGATCCTGTTCACGCTGGCCGGTGTGATCATTTCCAGCCTGGCTGGCGCCCTCACCTCGCTGATGATCAGCCTTGCGCCGACACCGTTCGCGACCGCCGAGATCGTCAACTGGCTAATGGGTGCCCTGACTGATCGCAGCTGGGAGGATGTCCAGATAGCGGCACCCATTGTCGGTGTTGGCATGCTCTTTCTGCTGGCCTGCGGGCGATCGCTGGACGCGTTGACATTGGGGCAAGATACAGCTCGATCTCTGGGCGTGAATATCAATCGATTGCAATGGATGGTCATTGCCGGGGTGGGGCTCACTGTTGGCGTATCGGTGGCGGTGGCTGGCATCATCGGCTTTGTCGGCCTGATAGTCCCCCATCTGGTCCGGCCACTTGCCGGACACCGGCCTTCCGCGATATTGCTGCCTTCCGCACTGGCAGGCGCATTATTGCTGGTCGTGGCAGACAGTCTCGTTCGCATTCTCCCAAGTGTCAGCGAATTGCGTCTCGGTATCGCAATGGCCCTGCTCGGTGCTCCATTCTTCATGATGCTGTTGTTCAAGATGCACCGGGAGCTGACCTGATGAAACTGGCATTTGAGAACCTCTCTCTCACTTTGAGAGGCCGGGATGTACTGAAAGATGTCACTGGTGCATTCCCGACTGGTAAAATGACAGTGATACTGGGTGCCAACGGGGCGGGGAAAAGCAGCCTGCTGTCCTGCCTTGCCGGACTTCGCCAACCGCAATCGGGAACGGTGGTGCTCGGGGACCGAAACCTTGGTGATTGGACCGACAACGAAAGAGCCCGAAAGCTGGGCCTGCTGCCGCAAAAGGCCGATATCCACTGGAATGTCGACGTCCGCACCGTGGTGGGTCTGGGCCGATTGCCGCATCGCGGTCGCTGGGGTCTGAGCGATCGGGACCGCAGCGCCATCGAAGAAGCGCTGCAAACGACTGACTGTATCGACATTGCCGATCGCCATGCCCAGCGGCTGTCTGGCGGAGAACAGAGCCGGGTGCTGCTGGCCCGGGTCTTTGCCGGGGAACCGGACTGGCTGCTGGCGGATGAACCACTGGCGAGCCTCGACCCCGCGCATCAGTTTGATATAGTGGAACAATTGCGATCCTATGCGGCAAAGGGAGCAGGCGTCATCACGGTCCTTCATGACATCACTCTGGCCGCCAGATTCGCGGATGAAGTGCTGATCATGAAAGACGGCACCATTCTGGCCCAGGGTTCGGCAAGCGACGTGCTCACACCGGAAAATCTAGCAGCCGCCTATGGGGTGGAAATCGAGTCCCTGCATACCGACACGGGCGAATCCGTGCTGATCCCAGTTTCCCGATTGTCTGCAAACTGATCCGCCAATTCTCCCGGCCTTCCAAAACACATCATCCCTTCGCAAAGAACATCAGTTGCACCAGCCGCCCGTCCTCTGGCGCTTTGCCGAATGCCTTGCCGCTATTGTGGAACATCCACGGGCTGAACAGGATCAGGCGGTTGAACCGCATCGGTACGGTCATCTCCCGAACCCACTTTGCGGGCTGGTTGGTATCCTTGTTCACCACGTCTTCAATCAGCGCATTGATGTCGACATAACCAGCTTTTTGGATGGCCCGCAGATCGGTTGGCACGCGTTCCAGCCCGGTTCGTTTGTGGCGGAAAAATTCGGTCCCGCCTTTGCAATGCTCGGGCAACGAAAGATAAAGAATACCGGAATAGAAAGCCGGATCAATATGTACACCGCTGCGCCCCTTGTCCCCGCGGAGGGTGACGCGGCAGTGCATATGGCTGGTACTCTCCGCCGCTTTGACAGGCGCATTGATGATCTTGCCAACGCGTTCATCAAGGCCCTCCACGACCAGGGGATCGGTTGAAATATGACCGGGATAATTGCCGTGCTTGTTGTCCGGATCATAATCGAGCGCGAGGGCCGCCCTCCGCGCAGCCATCGGATCGGCGAGAAAATCATCAATGACGAGGAGCGAAGGCAGCATCAGTTGACCGTTCCAGGGGTGACACAGGTAACAGTGTGTAACCCTGCCATGTCCGGCGGAAAATCCCACAAAAAAGCCGTTTCCCGGCCAGTTTGACAAGGCGACACATGGTCGGAATGTTCAACATATAGGCGCGTTTTCATGAGGAAAGAGCATAAGCCAGCCCGGCAAGGTAGGACAGTCATTTCTCTGCCGGCCAGCGCGTCGCAACCAGACTGTCCCGTTTGCCGATACGATTCAGCCAGTGGCGCAATGGCAATAGCTGGCCGATCAGTTCGGCCCCTTCCGGATTCAGTTGCACCGGACGGGTGACGCAATAGACAAAGATATCCGCAAGAGAGAAATCCGGGCCGGCAAAATGCGAAGACTGTTCAATCCGTTCGCACACCACTCCCAGATGATGCGCGATTTCCGGAAGAGCTGCCTCGATAATGTCCGACCGAAGCGGCGTCCCGAGATGCTGATGCGCCAGATAGGGCATCACCAGACCATGTTCGAAAGCCGGGAACAGATAGTTGTTGGCAATGGCAATCCAGCGATCCATTTCCGCCCGGACTTTCGCATCACCGGGCTGGAGCGCGCCACCATTATGCGCATTGTCGATATATTGCGCGATCGCCACGCTTTCGAACAGGTTAAGCCCGTCGATTTCTACGGTGGGCACTTTTCGGAACGGGTGCCGGCGCCTGTTTTCGGGCGATTGCGCAGGTGTCGCCGAAATATCCCAGCTGACCCCCGCCTCCTCCGCCACCGTCTGCACGATGCGCGTGTAGGTCGAGATAATTGTGCCGTGAATGTGGAGATGAGGTGTTGCTGCCATCTTGCGGGACGATATTCGACATTTTTACCAGAAGCAATTCGATGTCCGCTTTGGGCGCAAAAGCGGACGTTGGGATTGTCGAAGCTGTCGGTCAGCTAAAGCCCCGAAGTGCGCCGTTCGCGCCCATTATCCTTTTCCCCAAAAGCAGACGGAGTTCGCTTTGCTCCGCTATGTCGGAAACTGGGCGTGGAAGCGGACACTTACAACTCGCTTATTCTCGCTCTGGAAACTTTATAAACGGTCCGAACTTCTTGCGCGACCAAACCACACGTGTGTTGTAACGCTCAATATTCTCGTTACTCATTAAGGCGGACTTCGCCCACTCTTCATATCGCTGGAGCGTCGGTGCGTGCACGACCAACATGTAGTCCGAGCTACCTGCGACATAATAACTCTGCTGGACTTCTGGCGTAAGGAGCATTTGCCGGTCAAAATCCTCATAGATCTGTGGTGTTTCGTTCTTGAAGTTAAGTTCGACGATAACGGTCACGCCAAACTGATCTGGATCGAGCACAGCAATACTCTTCTGAATCACTCCGAGACCTTTCATCCGCTTGAGCCGTCGGCGTACGGCTGAACCCGAAAGCCCGACGAGGGCTCCAATCTCACTATGCGTGGCGTCGGAGTTGTTCTGAACCAAGGACAGTATCCGATGATCGAACACGTCCAGTTGATCTGAGGTAGTGACGAAATTCGTCATTCGCATGCTCTTATCTGATGATTTCTGTACTGTTGGCGCCGTATTTAGGCGAGAAACGCTCTCGGCTCAATGCTAGATAGGGCGAGTCAGTTGGTGAGAGGAGTTCAGCGAGAACTTATTGGATTAGATTCCAAGTTTGAATTCCTTACCTCAGCTTAAAGCTACTTCACGCTTTTAAATCTACTATCTTTTCATTGTCCATCAACCAGTGTTCTTATGGAGTTGTCTAATGGTAATGCAGCTTAATCGTAGAGATACTCTCGCACTCGGGGGCGGTTTGATGATCGCCGCCTGTGTGAAGTCAACTGGAACTTCTCTAACGGAAGGAACGCGTTCGTGGATTCCTGATAGGCAACGAGAATCCATGATCCGCGGTGTCATGCAGAAGTATAAAGTACCTGGTGTTGGGATCGCCGTGATTGAGGATGGTGAGTTTGTCTGGCAGGGAAATTATGGTGTTGCAAATATCGATACGGGTAAACCTATTGACGACGAAACCCTTTTCCAAGCCGCATCTCTAACCAAACCACTTTTTGCCTTTGTGGTACTGAGGCTAATTGATGCCGGTAAGATTGGTTTCGAAGATCAGCTCGCCGATACGCATCGACCGGACGGATTAGTCGATTCCAAATGGAACAACTCGATTACAGTACGGCACGTGCTGACACACCAAACCGGGCTGCCCAACTGGCGGCGTGCTGATTTCGAAGCAGCGGTTTTGGAGGCCGCGTTTGAACCCGGCACAGCCTATTCTTACTCGGGAGAAGCCTTTCACTGGCTCCAACAAGTGTGTGAGATCAAAACCGGACTTGGTCTTCATGACCTTGTTGATCAATTTTTCTTCACACCTTCAGGACTGACTGACATGTCAATGCTTTGGCTTAGCGGTCGCGCTGGGCGCGAGGTGCAAGGACACATTATTGACGAAAATGGCGAAGCCAAGCGCGCAGAACTTCAGTTTTCCGATGAGCACGGTGTGCGGTTGAATGAAGTTGCTGAGCGCTGGAAGCGTCCGATGCAAACTTGGCGATTTGAGGACTTTGAGAAAGCGCATTCCGAAATGCGCCCGCACACCGAATCGCGAATTGCAAACTATCCCTTGTGGCGGTTCAATCGACCGGGAACAGGAGTAATGATCAATAGCGCTTCCAGCTTAAGAACAACGCCAGCCGACTACGCTCGGTTTATAGCTACGATCCTGCGTAACACCGGGCCTGCAGCGATTTCAAACGATCTCAGGCAAGAAATGTTGAGTATTCAAACCGATGTTTCAGATGCTGGCCCCAACCGGCCGGTCGGCCTGTCATGGTCCCTTGAGCCCGTTGATGGCGGTGTTGCTTTTGATCATTGGGGCTTTAACCAAGGACAACATATTTCCAGTGGGCTTGGCGATACAGCGCAACGCAAGGGGCTCGTGATCATGACGAACGGATCTCAAGGTAACGCGTTCATGGATGAG
>JBCBZY010000188.1:0-5631 GCA_039815115.1 Pseudomonadota bacterium
CCGGATTGCCGCGCCGGTAAAAGTTGTGTCACTTGAGCGATATGATGACAAATATCGGCTGAGTCTCGAAGATGGCCGCAACCTCAGCAGTCGAGCGGTGGTCATTGCGACCGGTGCACAATATCGCAAACTTCCCTTGCCGAAGCTGGAGGAGTTTGAAGGTCGCGGAATTTATTATGGTGCCACGGCCATGGAATCACAATTGTGCCGCCAGCAGGAAGTGGCCGTTGTCGGAGCTGGAAACTCGGCGGGGCAGGGAGCGGTTTTCCTGGCGCGCACAGCAAAGGCTGTGCATTTGCTTTACCGGCGAGAGGATATCCGCGAAACAATGTCGGAATATCTGGTGCGGCGACTGGAAGAAACAGAGAATATATTTCTCCACCCGGCCAGCGAGGTATCCGCCTCGCACGGTGATGATCGGCTGACTGCCATAGACATGAAAACGGCGGACGGCATCCAGCGTCTGGAAACCCCGTTTGTATTTCTGTTCATCGGCGCGGCGCCCTTTACCGAGTGGCTTCCCAAGGACATGAGCTGTTCGGAAACCGGATTTGTGAAAACCGGATTGGATCTCGAGAATATTGATCTCGTGAAGGCCGCATGGCCGCTGGAGCGGATGCCTACCCGGTTTGAAACGTCCTGGCCCCGGATCTATGCAGTGGGAGACGCACGGATCGGTTCGGTCAAGCGCGTTGCTTCCGCCGTCGGTGAAGGGTCGGTTGTGGTGAGCGATGTCCATGCCGCGCTATCGGAAATGCAGGCAAAAGAAACAGGTTAGAGATTGACAGCACCAACAGCGCACAACGGGAAATGTGAGAGCGGTTGCCTCTGTTGGTCGAAAATTTGACGACCCTGAACGTCATCGATCAGATGCACCATTCCCATTCGTGATTTCCGTCGGATCCCGCCGGCTTTTTCACCCGGTTCGTGACCATGCGATCGTGGAGTTTCCGCACCAGATTGCTGCCTGTCCGTTCAAACATAAACGGGAAAATCCCATGTAGCAGGCAGGCGAAGCCGGCCAGTATCATGGGGACGCCAAAGCTGGATGCCATGACAAAATGTTCGGAATAGGTTTCGCCGACCGTGCGGGGATGTTCAGTAAAAAGTTGCATGCGAGGATCCTGTGATTGAAGATTTCCTAATAAATACGAAACTACTGCCAAAAATCTTTCCCATTCATTCGCAAATTATTGCGCCGGTGCCAAAAATATTCTGGAAAATGGTAATAGCATGAAATTAATTTCCGCTAACGGCTGCTTAACACCAGATTCTATGAGCCAATCAGATAAACTGGACGGCCAGCAGTGCGAGGCCAAAGGACATCAGCGTTGTTACCAAAATCGGACCAAATGATGTCCAGCCGTGAGAGAGCAAGCCGGCAAGGTTCGATTTGATCGCCGCGGCAATGACCGCAAAAAGCAGCAATATGCTGGCGCTCTGATTGCCGATTGCCACAACCGGCTCGGGGAGAGAGACGGTGCTGTTCAGCGCCACGAGCAAAATGAATCCGATGATGAACCAGGGCAGGCCTTGTCTGAGACCGACTTTAGCCTCTGGGCCAGCATCATTGCTTCCGAATTTCTGCAGCATCACTGCCACGATAATCAGTATGGGGGCGAGCAAAGTCACTCGCGACAATTTGACCACGGTGGCGACTTCCCCGGCTTGGGATGAATAAGAGAATCCGCCACCAATGGCTTGCGCCACATCATGGATGGATGCTCCGATCAGAAAACCTGCCTGCGTATCGTCAAGCTCCAGCATGGCCGCAATTGCAGGATAGAAAGTCATGGCCGCCGCGCTCGCGATCGTGGTGCCGAGAAGGACAATGGTAAAGCGCGACTGACCGATCCTTTCTTTTCCGATGATGCTCCACAGAGCCAGAGCGGCGGAAGCTCCGCAAATCGCGGTTGCACCTCCGGCGAGGAGGCCGAACATCATATCCTGTCGGAACAGTCTGGATGCCAGCATTCCTGTGATCATTACGATTCCCATGATGCACACAAGAGCCACAAAAGGCGTAATGCCGAGACTGGAAATTTCACCGAATGTAATGCGCATGCCGATCAGGACGATGCCCGCCCTGAGCAAAGTCTGGGATGCGAAATCCAGGCCTGCGGACAATCGCCGGTCGGCGCTGGCGAAATTCAGGGCGAGGCCGATCAGCAGACCCATCAGGATCGCAGGTGGGCCGTAATGCTCGCTGAGCCAGAGAGCGGCCATGGCGATGACGCCAACCAGTGCCAGACCGGGAAGATGGCCTGTGACTGTGGTCTTTTGTTCGGGTTCGGCGAGTTGCAGTTCCCCGTAAAGATCGGCGACCTGTGGCAGGTCGCGATTATGGTCTGCCAAACTTGCCTCCCGCTCTGGCCGATTCATGACGCGAATTGCCCCTGTGGTGGAAAAAGCTCCCCTTGGCAATGCCGATCCCCGGCAAACAGTGTTCAGTCCAGAAACAATTCCGCCGCCGCGTCAATGATCGCATTGTGATCGATCCGGTAGGTTTCATAAAGATCGGGAAGATCACCGGTCTGCCCGAAACGATCTGTTCCCAGGGGACTGACCCGCATGCCGTGAATGCTTCCCAGCCAGGACAGGGCAGAGGGAGAACCATCCAGAACGGTGATCAGTCCGGCATCAGGCGACAGCTCGCCAAGCAGTTTCCCGGCGTGGCAAGGTGTGTTGCCCGCACCGGTCCATCGGCCCGCACACTGGTTCGACCAGCCGCGATGCAGCAGATCGGGGGAGGTAACGTTCAACACGCCGAGCCCTGGAATATCATCCACGAGATTGTCATATGCCTCGAGCACTTCGGGTGCGATGGCGCCAGAAAAGATAATGGCGGCTTCAGATCCGGGTGCGGGCCGTTTCAGCCAGTATCCGCCTTTCAATGCATCTGCCTCCCAGCCATCATCCGTTCTTTCAATCTGATCGATTGCTCTTGTGCTCAGCCGCAAATAGACCGAACTGCCGTCCTTTTGCTGCATGTGGTCAAAAGCCCAGCGCATCATCAAGGCCACCTCATCGGCCCAGACAGGTTCGAAATAGACAAGGCCGGGCTGTCCCATCCCGATCAGCGGGGTGTTGATTGACTGATGCGCTCCGCCTTCGGGGCCCAAAGTCAGGCCCGACGGGGTTCCCACAAGCAAAAAACGGGAATCCTGATAGCAACCATAGTTGAGCGCATCGAGGCCGCGCGCGATGAACGGGTCATAGACGGTTCCAACTGGCAATAGACGCGTACCGAAATGCGGTGCGGTAAGTCCCATGGACGTGAGCATGAGGAAAAAATTATTCTCTGCGATGCCGAGCTCGATATGCTGGCCGGCGCCATGGGCTGACCATTTCTGGGCCGAGGGAATGCGCGCTTGCTGAAACACATCGGCGACTTCCTGGCGGCGAAACAGTCCGCGCTGATTGACAAATGCTCCGAGATTGGTGGTTTGCGTCACATCGGGCGCTGTGGTTACAATCCGGTCCCCTATCTCTTCTCCCGACTTGGCGAGGTCTAGCAATATCTTTCCGAACGCTGCCTGGGTGGACTGTTGCTTGCCCGCCGGAACCGCAAAGAGAGCCGGAACAGGCACCGGGTCTGCTTCCGCTTCCCGGTGTTGCCGGGCCATCGCGCTGTCCTCAACAAAGGCTTTCAGCTGGGCCGCCGCATTGTCTCCCAGACCGCCATAACGCTCCCATTCGGCTCCCTCGGCAATGCCCAGACTCTTGCGATAGCCATCCATCTGGGTGGGGTTCATCATGCCGGAATGATTGTCCTTGTGACCGGCCAGCGGCAGGCCAAATCCCTTGACCGTATAGGCAATGAAAAGCGTCGGCCGGTCGTCATCACAGGCGTCAAAAGCATCGGACAGAGTTTCCACACAATGTCCGCCGAGGTTGGTCATCAGATCAGCCAACGCACCGTCATCGAAATCCGCCAGCAGTTTCCCGACATTGGGCTTTTCGCCGATATCTGCGAGCAGTCTCTCGCGCCAGGCAGGCCCGCCCTGATATGTCAGAGCGGCGAAATCGGCATTGGGGCAACTCTCGATCCATTGCTCAAGCGTTTTTCCACCGGGCTTTTTGAAGGCCGCCTGCTGGCGCTTGCCATATTTCAAAGTGACGACACGCCAGCCACAAGTCTCGAAAATATCGTCGAACCTGCGGAACATCCGGTCCGCTGTGGTGCTGTCGAGCGACTGGCGATTATAGTCGACCACCCACCAGCAATTGCGAATATCATGCTTGTAGGCCTCGATCAGGCATTCATAAATATTACCTTCATCCAGCTCCGCATCGCCCATCAATGCGATCATGCGGCCGGCTTCGCTTTCCTCCATCTGGCCATGGGCGATAAGATAATCCTGCATCAGACTGGAGAAGGCGGTGATAGCTACACCAAGACCGACCGAACCGGTGGAGAAGTCCACCGGGATAGTGTCTTTTGTTCGGGACGGATAACTCTGTACGCCGCCAAGCCCGCGAAAACGGTCCAATTTTTCCTGGCTCTGATTGCCCAGAAGATAGTGGATGGCATGCAGAACCGGACCGGCATGCGGTTTGACCGCAACTTTGTCGCCGGGCCGCAGGGCATGGAAATACAGGGCTGCCATGATCGCCGTCATCGAGGAGCAGCTGGCCTGATGCCCGCCTACTTTCAGTCCGTCCCGCTTTGTTCGGATATGATTGGCATTGTGCACGGTCCAGGAGGACAGCCAGCGCAATCTGGATTCCAGCAGTTCCAGCATCTGCATTTCATTCTTGTCGCGAGTCATGGTCTTGTCTGGCATGGCAACCTGTATCCCGAATTGGTTCGGTTCTGACAATAGGCTTGATTGGCCTGGCGCGGCTGCCCCGCTTTGCGGGAATCACCATCAGACGGGCAAGCGGAGATGTCACCTCTCCACGGCATGGCAAAGCGGTTGCGGCTGCGCTAGGGATATCTGTGCGGCCAGCAGCTGGCCAGATTCGAAGGGAGCTTGCCAAAAATGTCTGAACTGACCAACGACTACATTGCAGCCGGGTTTGGCGGAAGTTTGGGATTCGGAGTGAAGCCGGCGGTGATTCTGATCGATGTCGCCCGCGCCTATATAGAACCCGATGCGCCGCTTTATGTTGGCAGCGAAGCGGCGTTTCAGTCCATGATCAAACTTGCTGACCTTGCGCGGGCGTCACACATACCGGTAATCTGGACACGGGTCGAATACAGGCCGGGAGGTGCTGACGGCGGCTTGTTCTACCAGAAAATCCCGGTCCTTTCGGTCTTTGATGAAGGTAATCCACTCGGTGATTTTGATCCGCGTCTGAAACCGGCAGAGGATGAACTGGTCATCACCAAAAAATATCCCAGTGCCTTTTTCGGCACCAGCCTGTCAGCGACGCTGAACAGCATGCGGGTAGATACCTGTCTGCTGGCCGGTTTTTCCACTTCGGGTTGTGTCAGGGCTTCGACGCTGGATGCGCTGCAAAACGGTTTTCGTCCGATCGTGGTATCCGAAGCTTGTGGCGACCGGGACCCACAAGTCCAGTCCGCCAATCTTTTTGACCTTGAGCAGAAATATGCTGACCTCAAGAGCCTGCTCGAGATTTCCGGTTATTTTGAGCGGATTTCATCGGACGGATAGCCAGATCGCC
>JBCBZY010000249.1:0-4362 GCA_039815115.1 Pseudomonadota bacterium
CCTCGCTGAACTGTCCGTTCGCTCCCTGAAATGCCTGAATGCTGGCGATTTCGCTGTCGACCAGCCTTTTGCCTGCGGTCATCCCATATTCATTGCCAAATGCTGCAATCGCCACGCTGTTGATCAGTCGTTCCAGAACGCTGTCAAAGCCTCCGCCTTCAACATATGTTTTCAGGTCCAGGCTGGTATTTTCGCGCTGTTCAACCCGAAAGGCGTTATTGACCGAAGCGCCGAGCTCCGAAGTGCTTAGTTCGGCATTGCCAACCTTCGCCGCCGTACCGGAACCGGTCACACCGCCAAAGGCACCAGAACCGGAGACATCGGCCGTAGCGAAGGCTACGGCAATCAATCCGACGAAGCAAAAAGTCAGGAAAAGCCCGATTTTGGAAGAAAAAATTCTGCGAAAGAAACCGATCATGAATGACTGCAATTCTGTTGGATGAGAGGGTTATGCCGATGCTTTAGGCGGCTTGCCGTTGCGGTTCAAGCAAAAGGACAGGCAAATCTCTCCACCTTATTAACGGCATGACGGAAAGCAAATTGGCATGACCCCGGGAATTTGGTAGCAGCCATGCTCAACAGTATCAGGAGGGGCAATCAGCCATGGCCAATCGCAAATTTATCGTCGGTAACTGGAAAATGAACGGATTGCGCGCTGCATTGCGCGATATCGCGGAGATTGCAGCCATTGCAGGTCGAAATTCGGGGGTAGATGTCGCCATTTGCCCTCCGGCGACGATCATCGCACCGGCTGTGGCTGATATCCCCGGCTTTTTGATCGGTGCCCAGGATTGTCATCAGGCTTCCAGCGGTGCTCATACCGGTTGTCTGTCAGCCGAGATGATCAAGGAAGCCGGCGCATCGCTCTCGATCCTGGGGCATAGCGAACGGCGAGCGGACCAGCATGAGACGGATGCGGATGTCAAAGCAAAGGCAGAAGCTGTGCACGGCGCCGGTCTGGGAGCGATAATTTGCGTGGGAGAGACAGAGGAAGAGCGTGACGCTGGCCAAGCTGTTTCGGTTGTATGTGGACAGCTGGCGGGGTCATTTCCCGACGATGCAAGTGCCGAATGGCTGACGATTGCCTATGAACCGGTCTGGGCGATCGGCACTGGTCGGGTGCCAGAAACGTCACACGTGGAAGAAATGCATGCCGCGATCCGCAGCAAGCTGGGGGATCTGATGGCCAGCGGGTCGGAACAGATCAGAATTCTCTATGGTGGCTCGATGAACGGCAGCAATGCTTCAGAACTGCTGTCTGTTCCCAATGTGGACGGCGGCCTGGTTGGTGGAGCTAGTCTTTCCGCCGAAAAATTCGGACCGATCATCGAAGCAGCTGCATCCGCCTGACCTGCCCGACAGCAGGGATCAATCCCGAAGATACTTGGCTTGAAACGCGGGGACTCAGTCGCTATGTGCGCTGCACGCGTCTGTTCGCCCCTTAATCAAGTCCGGAAAACACATGTTTCTTTTTCTTACTGTCGTGCAAGCCGTTGTCGCCGCCATGCTGGTTGGCGTAATTCTGATGCAAAAATCTGAAGGCGGCGGACTCGGCGTAGGCGGAAGCCCCTCCGGCATGATGTCGGCGCGTGGGGCAGCGGATTTGCTGACCCGCACAACCACCTTTTTGGCGATATTGTTTGTCAGCCTTTCGGTGATCCTGGCAGTGTTGGCCGCCAAGGAAGGCAAGCCCGCCACCATCGACCAGTCCCTGCAACGCGATAGCGGCGCCATCGTGGCTCCTGCGGAACCAGTTGATGCGGTGCCACTGGTGGGCGATGATCCGCTGGCCGCCGCTGCTGCCGCGGAAGCTGCTGATGATTCGGCGGAAAGCGACGATGCCGTTCCGCTCGATCAGTAAGCAGGTCATCCGCAACGCGCTGTACGAAATGTAACTTTTCCGGCGTTATTCAAAAATATTTCGTTTTTTCGGATTCGCACGCTTGTCTTTTGGGCGAGAGAGGTCTTAAGCCTTTCCTCCCATGGCGCGATACATTTTTATTACCGGCGGTGTGGTCTCCTCACTAGGAAAAGGTCTTATGGCAGCGAGCCTCGGAGCGCTGTTGCAAGCACGCGGATATTCTGTGCGAATCCGCAAGCTCGACCCCTATTTGAACGTCGATCCAGGGACCATGTCGCCCTATCAGCACGGGGAAGTCTATGTCACAGATGACGGCGCCGAAACGGATCTGGATCTCGGCCATTATGAGCGGTTCACCGGTGTGCCGTCCATGCAGTCCGACAACGTCACCTCGGGCCGGATCTATCAGTCGATCATTACCAAGGAACGCCGCGGAGACTATCTCGGTGCTACGGTACAGGTCATTCCGCATGTAACCGATGCCATTCAGGAATTCGCGCAGGATCAGCTGGATGGTATCGATTTTGTCCTGTGTGAAATTGGTGGAACGGTGGGTGACATAGAGAGTTTGCCGTTCATTGAGGCGATTCGGCAATTGCGAAACCAGGTCGGGCGTGAAAACGCCATTTCGGTTCATGTTACGCTAGTGCCGTACATCGCAGCAGCCGGGGAACTCAAAACCAAGCCCACGCAGCACAGCGTCAGAGAATTAACATCGCTAGGCATTCAGCCGGACATTCTGCTCTGCCGGTGCGAACATGATCTGCCGGATGGTGAAAGAGCGAAAATCGCGCAATTCTGCAACGTGCGGAAGGAAGCGGTGATTCCGGCGCTGGATGCGAGCAGCATATACAACGTGCCACTCCAGTATCATGAAGAGGGTCTGGACGCCGAAGTGCTTCACGCATTTGGCATCGCAGATGCACCCGAACCCGATCTGGCGCGTTGGCATGATGTGATGGAACGGATCCAGAATCCGGAAGGCGAAGTCATTGTAGGCGTGGTCGGCAAATATGTCGGTCTTCAGGATGCCTATAAATCCCTTCAGGAAGCGCTTTTCCACGGCGGTTTGGCGAATCGAGTCAAAGTCCAGGTGCGCTGGCTGGACGCGGAGCTGTTCGAGGATGACAGCGATCTGGCGGCCAAACTGGAACCGCTGCATGCGATTTTGGTGCCTGGCGGATTCGGTGAGCGCGGCAGCGAAGGGAAGATCGGATCAGTCAAATTTGCCCGTGAGCATGATGTCCCGTTTTTCGGTATCTGCCTTGGCATGCAGATGGCCTGTATTGAAGCTGCCAGAAATATGGCCGGCATACCGACCGCATCGACGACCGAGTTTGGGGAAACCTCCGAGCCAGTTGTGGGCCTGATAACCGAATGGATGACGGAAGAAGGTCTGCAAAAGCGTGAAGCGGGCGGTGACTTGGGCGGCACCATGCGGCTCGGCGCCTATGATGCGGTATTGCAGCAGGGTTCGCGAATCAGCGAAATATATGGTGAACGGGAGATCAGTGAGCGGCATCGCCATCGCTACGAAGTCAACAAGAGCTACGTCGATTCGCTCGAGAAAACCGGCCTGATTTTCGCAGGTATGTCCCCCGATGGTGAATTGCCCGAAACCGTGGAACGGCCCGATCACAGCTGGTTTGTGGGTGTGCAGTACCATCCGGAGCTGAAGAGCAAGCCCTTTGATCCACACCCGCTTTTTGCCTCATTTGTCGCCGCTGCGGTGAAACAAAGCCGACTTGTCTAATTTATCCAATCCATTTTACACAAAGTGACTATTGTCACAAATAGGCAGTGAGAAACGGATATTCGTTTTCACGCAAGGCGACCGGGGTTGGAGCAGGACAAAGTGAAAGCCGAGGATCTTGCGAATATTTTGGCGGAGCACAGTCTTTTCGCCGATTGTGATGAAGCGGAACTGGCAGACATCATATTGCGCGGGCATTTTGTGCAATATGATAAGGGAGATGAAATGATCATGCAGGGGGATCCTGGTAATTCGTTGCTGATATTGCTCTCGGGTAACGCCCGCACGAGCATGATCGCCAGCAACGGCCACGAGATCGTTCTGGACTATGCGGAACCGGGACAGGTTTTGGGCGAGATTGCACTGTTGGACGGCGGAGAAAGAACCGCGAGCGTCACGGCGATCGAACCAACGACAGCCTTGACCATCACGCGATCAGCCTTTGAAGAAATATTGCAGCAACACAAGAACATGGCTTTGCGTCTGCTCAAGGTGATGGCGACCCGGATCAGAACCGCCAATACAATGATTGAGGGGGACCGAGCCTATACATCTGGCCCGCGGCTCGCTCGCTATTTGCTGCGGCTTTCGGTTGTGGGAGCGGAAGAAGGGCGCCTGAAACTGGATTTGAGTCAGAGTGAACTCGGCAATTTCGCCGGAATGTCACGGGAACATATTAATCGGCAACTTTCAGCCTGGTCGGAAGACGGCATTGTATCGGTTGAAAGCGGGAAAGTGCGGATTCTCA
>JBCBZY010000383.1:0-2229 GCA_039815115.1 Pseudomonadota bacterium
ACAAGCGCCCCTCGGCCTTGGCGGGAATCACATTATGGGCGGGATTGCCGACATGGAGGTCGGTAAATTCGATATTGCTCGCCTGAAACCAGTCGGTGCCGCTGTCGAGATGCAGCTCGTCAATCTCGCTGAGGATCTTCCCGAGCCGCGTGATCGGATTGTCAGCGAGATGGGGATAGGCGACATGGCCCTGCGTGCCGTTAATCGTGACCCACATGTTTACCGAGCCGCGACGGCCGATTTTGATCATGTCGCCGAGGCGATTGACCGAGGTCGGTTCACCCACCACACACAGGTCTGGCCGGATATCCCGTTCTGCCATCCAGTCCATCAGTGCCACGGTGCCGAACCGCGCCGGGCCTTCCTCATCACCGGTGATGATCAGGCTGATCGTACCGAGATCCTGCGGCAGCTTGTGGAGCGCGCTGACAAAGGCGGCAATGCTCCCCTTCATGTCCACTGCGCCGCGTCCATAGAGCAGGTCACCGCGAATCTCCGGTTCGAACGGATCGCTGTGCCAGCCGTCGCCCGGCGGGACGACATCGAGATGCCCTGCGAAGGAAAAATGCCGACTGTCATCGCTGCCGCGCCGGATCGCGAACAGGTTTTCGACCGCACCGCCAAGATCCGCCTGTTCGGGCCTGTCACCCGCGACAAACCGCGTGACCTCAAAGCCCAGCGGTTCGAGCATCGATTCGAGCGCTTCAAACACCGCGCCGGTGGCCGGCGTGATGCTGGGGCAGGCAATCAGGCGTTTCGCCAGTTCAACCGGGCTGTTGTCAGTCATGGTCGTGGCTCAACTCTCTGCTGTCTCAGGCTGTTCGAGCCGTTCGATGACCCAGGGCTCTTCTTCGGCCGCCTCCATCCACTGCACCATCCAGTCATGCTGCAGCATGGTGTCCATATAGGTGGCGGCAAAGCTGGGCACCTGAAGCCCGTAGGTCTGGAATCGGGACACGACCGGGGCATACATGATATCAACAGCTCCATAGGTGCCGAACAGAAATGGGCCACCTCCGCCAAAGCGGGCCCGCGCCTGGGCCCAGAGTTCCATGATGCGCGCCGCATCCTGAAGAACTTCCGGCGAGAATTGCAGGCCGCCATAGCGTTTGCGGGTGTTCATCGGGCATTGCTTGCGCAGCGCCATGAAGCTGGAATGCATTTCCGCAGCCATCGACCGGGCCATGCCGCGCGCGCTTTCGTCCTTGGGCCAGAACCGGTCGCGATGCGTCTTGTCGGCCAGCCAGTCGATAATCGCGAGACTGTCCCAGATCACCGTTTCGCCGTCCCACAGGATCGGAACTTTCCCGCCCGACGGCGCGAAATTTTCGCTTTCCCGCACTTCATCCCAGTCCTCGCCGAACAGGGGCACGGTCAGCTCTTCGAACGACAGCCCCGATTGTTTGCAGGCCAGCCATCCGCGCATCGACCAGCTGGAATAGGCTTTGTTTCCGATAATCAGTTTCATGGCGTGACCCTAACTTACTCAACAGCCCGGCGAAAGGCGGAATATCTACAGGACCTATTCGGACAAATACCGGGTCCGGTTACCAGGGCAGGGTCACAGGTTAAAGCTGTACCGATTCCAGTACTGCCATCCTCAGATCGTCAATGCCCTGCTTCTTTTCGGAGGACGTGACAAGCAGATCGGGATGCGCCGCCGGATGTTTCCGGGCTTCGGCTTCCACCTGCTCCACCATTTTCGCAAGCGCTGCCGATTTGACCTTGTCCGCCTTGGTCATGACAATCCGGTAGCTCACCGCTGCCTTGTCCAGCATGTCGAGCACATCCTTGTCTGTATCCTTGATGCCATGGCGACTGTCGATCAGTACGAATGTGCGCTGCAGAACCTGGCGGCCGCGGAGATAGTCGTTGATCAGATAGCGCCATTTCTTGACCGTTTTCGGCGGTGCCTTGGCAAAGCCATAGCCTGGCATGTCGCAGATCCGGAAAATCAGCGGATCACCGACGTCAAAGAAGTTGAGCTCTTGCGTCCGCCCCGGCGTATTGGACGTCCGTGCCAAGCCGTTGCGATTGGTCAGCGCATTGATCAGCGAAGACTTGCCGACATTGGACCGACCCGCAAAGGCGATTTCCGGGACCGAAGGATCAGGCAGAAACTGCAGTTGCGGCGCCGACTTCAGGAAAGAGATCGGTCCGGAGAAAATTTTCGGATGGAGCGGTTCCACTCGCTACCCCTTGGCCTCGGCTTCTTTCCTGGCCTTTTCT
>JBCBZY010000172.1:0-6067 GCA_039815115.1 Pseudomonadota bacterium
AATTGCTGACCCGTTTGGTACCCAACCGGATATACCAGCAGGCCCTCGAGATCCGTCCCGTCGCGTCCTTGCCAAGTAAAGGCCTCTTGTTTGGGTAACAGGAATTTTTGTGGCAGGTCCTTATATTCGTTGGTCAATTGCGCGAAGCGCTTGTCGGATTTCCGCCTGATATGAATCTCGCCCGGATTGCTTGCAGAAGCAATGCGCGCGAGATGCGTTCCGGTTTGCCGGTCGAAAGTCCAGTTGCCGATCACATGATCGCCGCGCGTCAGGCGATCGAGTTTGCCGTTCTTGACGGTCAGCCGGTACAGTTCTGTCCTGAGCCCGGTATTCCCCAGCAGATAAATCCCGTCGCCCGTTTCATCCCATTCGAAATCGACAATTTCCATCGGTACGTCGGGGAGCATCAGTTCCGGTTCTGCGGCACCGACTTCCTGAACGAACAGATTGTCCTCGTAATATTGCTCGCCTTTTTCATTGACCGTGGCGAGGAACGCGAACCGGCTGTTGTCCGGAGACAGGCGGACATTCGCTTCCTGATAGTCATTATCGGTCAGGCGGACGCTGCTGTTGTCGGCCAGCCGGTACAGCCAGACCTCATTATCGTGGCTCGCATAACCCGCCCCTTCCGGACGGCGGACATGAATGATCGAGGCCCCGTCATCGGACAGCGCATAGCCGCGAATGGAAAAGGCCCCGGTAATGACCGGACCTGAGGCTTTCTCTTCCAGATTGTGCCACCAGATTTCCCGGGGAGTCGGGACATCATAGGGGCGAAGCTGCCATTGCCTGATGTCTTCTGGCGTTTCGTCATCCCTGCCCGCGACGAAGAAAAAACCGGTACCATCCCGCAGCCATTTCAGATCGGTGACACTGGTCGGATGATCGGTAAGCTTGGTCAGATTGCGGCTGCCGACATCATAGAACCAGGCCTGACGGGTCTTTTCCTTCCTTCTTGTCAGCGTGGTTACAAAACCGGAGCCGTCGGGCGCCCAATGGGCGGGATTGCGATCAGAGCTGAACCCCCGCCAGCGCGGAAGGTCCTGCACTTCCCCGGTATCGACATCCAGCAGTTGCAGCTCGCGAACCTTTTCGTTCTCCTTCCAGTCGGTCCGGGTACGGGCAATGATCAGTTTTTCGCCATCGGGTGACAGGCCGGAATAGCCGACCCTCGGAAGCTCGACAAAATCCACCGGTGACATGACCTGCGGCAGCGGTTCAACGGGGGCAATCTGCTCCTGCGCCACTGCTGGCACGGCGCTCAGACAGAGTAACCCCGCCAGTATCCGGTATCTCAAAGACATAACTACCCCCAAGCATGACAGCGCGTGCAATCCCCTGCACGCTCAACTGTACGCCCAAAATCCGGGTCATCAATGCGTTCGCGGTGAGCCGTGCGCAAATTCGTAATTCGAAACACGGATTGAATATTTCGCAAGACATTGAAACAGCGGGTCTAAATCGGCAAATCGCGCCGGATATTTGTGCGAACACCAGATCAGAATTGTCAGAACTGTGATCGACAGACCACAGTAACGATCACTTTTCGCCGCTTTTCTCCAAACGGTTCTGCCAGCGCTCCAGCCGATCCGGGCAGGGATGCCGGTCACTTGCGATGACCTCCGCTGGGCGTTCGAGACGGTCAAGTTCCTGCTGCCAGTCGACATTCATGCCCAGTCTGACCAGATCCGCAAAACCGGCACCCGTCCGCAATATGTCGCTGACCCTGAGGTGCAACCACTCGGGATCGAGACAGGGATCGGATGTGCGCATGCCGGCGGGTGTGGTGTTGAACCACGGCCAGTAATATTCGCTGTCGATTACCATCGCCCAGGCAGCCGTCAGATGCGAACCGTCCATCCGGGGACCGAGGTCCGGGATAGCTGCTCCTTCCAGCTCGGTCCTTTCCGCATTTGTAAACGGAACGGGATCGACGAGATGGACATTCTGTACCGGCACCAGTTTCGCCAACATGGCTGCGATTGCACCGCCCAGTCCCGTTCCCTCGATATCCACTTCCGATCCGGTAAAGGCGGTGATCGCAGGTGCGATGGATTCCGCCAATGAATCCAAAGTAAGCGCTGGAGTTTCGGGATCCGGCGCTGAAGCTCCGTGACCCGGCAAATCAATCAGCATCACCGGCCGATGGCCGATATGCGGCTCGGCCCGCGAACGGATCTGGTCACTGGACGCCAGAAGATCATGAATCAGAACCAGCGGCCTCCCCGAACCCCGGCGATTGACCTGCGCATGGATCTGGCTGGCTCCGGAAGCGAAATAGCACCGTTCCAGTGCATCGGGCGCAAGCCGGTTTTGCTGTGGCTGCAATGGCGGAGTGTCACCGTGAGTCGCAATACCCTTGCGCAGCGCTTCCACCTGCACCTGGAAGCGGTTTTCCAGCGCCGGACCCGCATGCAGCACCTCCAGGCAGTCGGGCACGCCCTCGGCAATCAGCGCATCGGTGATCGCCAGCGCAATACTGCCCTCCCAGCGCATCATCGTCGTTGGCACATCGAGGCCATCCATATGCGCCCGTTTTTCGGTTTCAAAGGCCGGGCGATAGGCTTTGGCATATCCGGTTCCCGCCCGCAGATAGCGCAAAAACATCGTCTGAATGAATTCCACCGGCGGCAGGGGAATGCTTAGCCTGTCTTCCACCCGATCCGATTGCCAGGGGAAGCTGACAAACAGATGCCGGGACATGTCCCAGTAGGTCATCAGATGTCCGCCATCGCGGCGTGGGGTGACGTCCGGAAAATAGCCGTCCAGCACCCGTTCGCGGTCCTCGTCCGAAACATGCCCGTTGGTGTCGAGCATGATCATTTTGACCCGCTCGGGATAGCGTTTCCCGAGTTCAATCGCGACCTGTGATCCGGTGGCAGCGCCATAGAGATAGAATTGTTCCATGCCGAGCGCGTCAGCTGTGGCGATGACACTGTCGGCATAATGTCCCATGTCTGGCCGCGCTTCCGGGATATCGTCGGACAGACCATAGCCGGGCGTGTCCAGCGCATGACATTCGCAAACCTCCGAAAGCGCCATCAGCGCCGGTATGATCGCTTCGGAACATTGCGGTGAGGGGTGGAGCAGCAACATCGCTGGTCCTTCCCCTGCATGGCGATAGTGGACCTGCCGCCCGTCGCTCAACGTTACATATCTACGCTGCATTACCATAGTCCCGTCAGTTCACGTCTGCCTTCCCGGGCAGCGCCTTCAAAAATTCTCCGGACCAACAGCCACGATTGCCTTGCCGATATTTTTACCTGCCATAAGCTTTTCGAACAGAACCGGTGCCTGTTCCAGTCCTGCAACCCGGTCTTCGGCATAAGCCAGTTTCCCGTCCCCGATCCACTGGCCGATTTTCCGGGTGACATCCTGTTGTTCCTCCAGAAAGTCATAGACCACAAGCCCCATGACCTTCGCCCGCTTGACAATATAGATGGCCGGATTGGGACCGGCTGGCCGTTCATCCGCTTGATATTGCGACGCCAGTCCGCAAAGCACCACCCGCCCGTAATCGGAGAGATTCGCGAGCGCGGTATCGAGCAATTCCCCGCCCACATTGTCATGATAGGCGCTCACCCCTTCCGGCATGGCGCGCGCCAGCTGCTCTTTCCAGCCACTGTCGCGATAGTTGATGCAGGCATCGAACCCATAGTTGTCCGTCACCAGCGCGCATTTCGCATCAGATCCGGCAATGCCGACCACGCGCGTGGCCCCCAATATGCGGGCAATCTGACCGACGGTCCCGCCGACTGGGCCGGCTGCGGAAGACACCAGCACCTGATCGCCCGGCTGGATGTCAGCCAGATGATGCATGCTCGCCCAGGCGGTCAGACCCGGCATTCCGGCAACCCCGATCTGCGCAGAAAGCGGAGCGATGTCCGGATCGACCTTCGCCATGTCCGCGGATCGGACCAGCACATGATCACGCCAGCCCATTTCTCCGGTCACATAATCACCCGCGTTGAATTCCGGATCGGCGGACGCGATTATCTGACCGATGCCCTTCCCCGGGATCAGGTCACCAGGCATGGGTTGCGCCGACATGTGGCGGCCGCGCAAAGCTGATCCGACATAAGGATCGAGTGAAAGGTAGACCACCCGCACCAGCAATTCGCCTTTCGCGGGCGCGGCCAGTTCTTCCTCTGCCAATGCAAAATCCGCAGCCACCGGGCTCGCCGCGATCGGGCGCTCCAATATGATTTTCCTGGAAACTGTCACACTTGTCCTCCGGCTGGCCAATGACCGATGCAGAATCGGTTCGGCAGAACCTTTCTAGATTTGTCCGGACAAATTTGAAAGAGCCGAGTTTGGAAAAGCCAGCGCCTATTCCGAACTCAACTGACGCACCAGCCCGTCCACGCGCAATTCGCCATCTCTTGTCTGCCCCCCGATTTCCAGAAAACGGGCCATTTTTGTCCGGGCCGCGGGCGTGCGGATCAGTTGCTGGAACAGATAAGCTTCTTCCAGCAAGCCTTCATCTCCATCACCCGCCGCATTGTTCACAGACTGTTTTGCCAACCGCACGGCTTCGGGCGGATATCCGGCGATCGTGCGCGCCAGATTTTCCACCCTGTCACCGATCTCTTCCGGTGCAAAGATCCGGTTCAGATAGCCCCACTTCTCGGCCGTTTCTGCGTCAATGTCTTCCGCTCCCGCAATGATCTCAAGCGCCCGGCCGCGGCCGACGATATTGGGCAGGTTCTGCGTTCCGGTCCCGCCCGGAAGAATCCCCAACGGCACTTCCATCTGGCTGATCCGGGTCCGGCCCTTCACGCCGAAACGCATGTCCATGTTGGATGCAATCTCGTTGCCACCCCCGCCAATCCGGCCCTCTATCTGCGCGATTGTGATCTTGTTCATCGTCTGGAACCGGCGGCACAGGACATGAAAGGGATTAGGCTCGATTGTCTTTTCGGCTTCCCCCTCGACCGGAAAGGACAGGATCAGTTCCACGTCAAAATGCGCGATGAAGAAATCCGGATCAGCGCTTTTGAACAACACCACGGTCAAATCCGGATCAGCTTCCAGTTCGGCTGTCAGACCCTGCAGCTCTTCGTACATCTGCAGGGTAATGAGATTGACCGGGGGATTTTCGATGACGACCGTTGCCAGCCGGTCTTGCCGGGAAACCGAAAAAAGCTCATATTCATAGCCCATGGGACATCCTTTCCTGAAGAACCGCAAAGTCTTGGTTCTCTCGTTCGGCAATCAGACTACAGAAGGGCCCGAAAATGGAAACCAGGCAAATGAAAACCGGGCAAATGAAAACCAGTTTCCGGAAATTGCTGGGTGTCGTCGCGATTGTTCAGGCCGTTCCGCCGCTTGCCATGGCCGAACCGACTGCGGTTGCTCCGGCAGACTGGGAACGGTCGCAAAATGGCGCCATGACCGTTTTCCGATCCGGCACCGGCCGCGAGGCGATGATTTTCCGAAATGTTGCAGACGTCACCGATGCGGCGCTGGCCGTGAAAATGATCGCGGACGGGCTGACCGCCAAAGCCAGTATCGTGATTGAGTCACAAGCCCGTTCGGAGAAGAGGCTCGCGATCCATGACATCGAATATCAAAGTCGCAATATTGTGATGCAGGGCAAGGTCATCGGCGTGCATCAGTCTGACGGCAATTTTCTGGTTCTGGCCCATCTCGCGCCGCGCTCCGAGCCCGGACTGGCAGATCGGCTTCAGACCAGCGTGCAGAAAATGGCGGGACTTGCGTCTGGAAGTCCGCAAGTTGCAGCCCGCCCGGCTACGATGACTGCGTCATCCCCGGTTGCAACGACCAAGTCGGGCGTCGCGTCAGAAATCCTGTTCGACCTCAGCTACAAATATGGTGTCGGCGGAGCCGCCTACCCGGTTTATGACCTTGTTGCCTTATACAAGGACGGCACCGCTGCGAAACTCGGGGGATATCCCGTCGACGGAATTGACCTTGCCGCATTGCGCCAGGCAGGAAAAGGCGGATTGGGACGGTGGCGGCAATCGGGCGCTCAGATTCTGGTCAACTGGTCCGACGGTGACACCTCGAAGCTCAAAAGAACAGTCGGTCCACCCCGTCCGCTGCC
>JBCBZY010000045.1:0-12536 GCA_039815115.1 Pseudomonadota bacterium
CCACAGGTGCGGATGCCGAATTACTGCGAACTGTTGTGCGCTTCCAGCTAGATCGACAAGGCAATGTCATCGGTCGCCCAACAATTGTGAACACGTCCGGTAAAACGGCCTCCAATGCGCCCCAGGCAGCTCTGCACGGCGAGCGCGCCGTCGCGGCAGTCCGACGCGCCGCACCATTTAACCTTCCGGAGAAATTCTACGATTCCTGGAAGGACCTGCAGGCCAATTTTGACAAACGTCTGGCGCTGTAGGCTAGCTGATCACGGATGAGGAAATCTCAGGCATGACGAAACCAAATCGATACCCCGGAACCTGGCGGACCATTCTCGGCCTTGTCGCTCTTGCAGCGATTGTTGCCACCCCCGCGCGGGCTCAACTGACTGTCGATGTGACTGCCGAGGGTGACAATGAACTGATCATCGCGGTCCCCGCGCTGCCCACACCGCAGAATACCGATACACCTGCTGGTGGCACCGCCGATCTTGGCGGCAAGATCAGTGATGTGATCGTCAGTGACTTGCGGTCCAGTGGCCTGTTCGAACCCCGCGGCCGAAACCAGGTGCGCGGAATCAGTTTCAACGAAGTGACTGCCCCGCAATTTCCCTACTGGAGCAGCACCAGTGCGGCAGCGCTGATTCAGGGCTTTGTCCGCACCAATCCCGATGGCAAGCTCACCGTCGGCTGCTATTTGTACGACATCGCGCTGGAGACCGAACTCACCCGGCAGGGCTTTGTCGTATCGCCCCGCGACTGGCGGCGGGCAGCCCATAAATGCGCTGATGCGATCTATTCGCGGCTAAGCGGGGAATCCCCCTTCTTTGACAGCCGCATCGCTTATATTGCAGAGACCGGTCCCAAGGATAACCGCCGCAAACGGCTGGCGATCATGGACAGCGACGGGGCCAATCATCGGTTCATTACAAATGGCCGGGCCACTGCCCTTACCCCGCGCTTTTCGCCGGATTATAAAAGCATTGTCTATCTCAGCTTTCTCGACGGCAATCCGCGGATTTATATCTATGATATCGGCACCGGCCGCCAGCGGTTGATCACGCAGAGCAGCAATCCGACTTTTGCGCCGCGCTGGTCGCCCGATGGCAAATGGATCCTCTATTCGATGGCGATTGCCGGCAATACCGACATTTACAAAGTCTCATCACAAGGCGGTGAGCCGCAGCGCCTCACCTTCTCGCCCGGCATCGACATCGGCGGCAGCTTCTCGCCGGATGGCAGCCGGATCGTGTTTGAAAGCGACCGGTCGGGCAGCCAACAGCTCTATGTGATGAGCAGCAACGGCGGCAATGAGCGCCGGATCAGCTTTGGCGGCGGACGCTATGCCACCCCCGAATGGAGCCCGCGTGGCGACTTGATCGCCTTCACCAAGATTGCCGGCAATTTCCGCATTGGCGTCATGACGCCAGGCGGCGGTGGCGAGCGACTGCTCACCAACAGCTGGCAGGACGAAGCCCCGACCTGGGCGCCCAATGGCCGGGTCATTCAATATTTCCGGACCACCCGCGGCAATGGCCGGACCGGAATATGGCAAGTCGATCTGACCGGTCGCAACGAGCGCCAATTGCCAACGCCGGTCAACGGCTCTGACCCGTCATGGGGACCATTGCTGCCATAATAGCGGGAGACCGTGTAACTAATATGCGACAAGTACCTGAAAACAGGTTATAAGTAGACCAAGGGCAATTTTGACTAGGAGTGCCGATATGTGGAAATACGCTACCCCCCTCGTGATTACCTCCAGCCTCGTTCTGGCCGGTTGCGGACAGAAACCGCCCGAAGAACTGCCACCGGCCCCGGTTGGTACCGCACCTGAAGTTCCGCCACCCGCTCCATCCGGCCCTGGCTATGCGCCCGGTTCCCAGCAGGATTTCCTTGCCAACACCATGTCCGACCGCATCCTGTTTGATACGGATCGTTTCAATGTGGATTCCCAGGATCAGGTCATATTGCAAAGTCAGGCCCAGTGGCTGGCACAAAATCCCAATTCCCGGATCACCATCGAAGGCCATGCCGACGAACGCGGCACGCGCGATTATAACCTTGCGCTGGGTGAGCGTCGGGCCAATGCTGCGAAAAACTATCTCGCCTCGCTGGGAGTCAGCCCCTCGCGCATGACGACGGTCAGCTATGGCAAGGAGCGCCCGGAAGCCCTGGGATCCAACGAAGCAGCCTGGGCACAAAACCGACGAGCCGTGAGTGTCGTTGTCCGGTAGGCGCATTCCGCAAATGAAAACCAAACAGGGCCGCTACCCTCTTGGATAGCGGCCCTTTTTGTGTCCACCCGGTCGGACAGAGTTGGTATGCAATGCTTATTTCTTGGTGCCGGTCATCGCCATTTCACCAAAGGCTCCCGCATTCACGGAACCGGTCAGAACGCCGTCTTCGACAGTGGCTTTGCCTTCCAGCTTCATCGGCATTGGTACCGTCATGTTCATGACCCAGGTCAGCTCGTTGCCATTGACCTTGCCTTCTTCCAGCTCCATCGAACCCATGGCACCTTCATTCGTTCCGCTGAACGTATCGCCGTCGGTCACAATCGTCACAACCGACGCCTGATCGCCCATGGGGGACTTGGTCACGCAATCATAAGAACCATCAATCGACATAATATTCTCCTTTTATATTCAAAGCTCTGAGCCGGCAATCAACCTCCTGCGACCGCCGAATCATCTGAACTGTCCGCCTTACTAACATCCGTGTCACTAGCTTCATAGCCGCGATATTCGATCGGCATATCGAGCGCCTCCAGCTGGGACTTGATCTTGTCCGCATCGCCGACAATGACCCAGGTGAACTTGTCCGGATCAATCGCTTCGGCCATCGCCTGATTGAGATCATCCGCTGTGAGCGCCTTGTAGCGATCTGCAACAGATTCAGCATAGTCGAGCGGGCGCTGGAACAGCACGTCATTCTGGATTTGACCCAGCACCCGTGTCGAGCGTTCGAACTGGCCGGGCAGCTGACGGACATTGCCGTTGACCGTGCGCTGCAGCTCGGCCGGGGTCACCCCGTTATCGCCGAGAAAGCCCTTCACCTGTTCCATCATTGCGGCAACCGCAGGGCCGGTCTGGTTGGTCTGGACCGGTGCCCGCATCACATAAGGCACGCGCCCCTCGCCGCGGAGTACGGTGTTGCGGGTGCCGTAGCTCCAGCCCTTGGTTTCGCGCAGATCCATGTTGATCCGCGAAAGGAAATTTCCACCCAGAATTTCATTGGCCGCATTCAGTATCAGCAGGTCATCGGTACATTTGGCCGGCGTCACCTGCCCGGCCAAAATAACGGATTGCGGTGAGTTGGCGCGGTGAATGACGACAATCCGGCCCTGTTGTTCCGGAATTGGAGCCTCGAAATTCTTGGTCGGGGCCGCTGAGGGTGCCTGCCAGTTGCCAAAGCGGGCCTCAAGCTTTTCCACCAGCGCGGACTGGTCAATATCACCGACTGCAAAAATCGTCGCATTGCCCGCATGCATCCAGCTGCGGTGGAAATCGACAAGATCATCCCGCGTGATAGATTCCACAGACTCCGTGGTACCATTGCCAGACAGACCTCGACCATAGGGATGGTCTTCGCCAAAAATGAGTGGCGGCAGGCTGTTGGTTGCAATGCTCCGCGGATTGTTCGCCTCGCGATTGATCGTGGTCAGCTGCTGTACCCGGATCCGTTCTATTTCATCCGGGGTGAAGGCCGGATTTTTGACAATGTCGGCCAGCAGATCAAGAGACGCGTCGAGATTGGGATTCACTGCGCTCAGACTGACGCTGGTCCGGTCCCGTCCGCCGCCGACGCCGATATTGGCACCCAGTCGCTCCTGCTGTTCGGCGATCTGGATCGAATTCAGGCTGGTCGTGCCTTCCTCCATCATCGCGGAGACGAAATTCTGGAGACCGACCTTCGTAGCCGGATCCGCCGTCGACCCGGCATTGAACGAGATCGAGACACGCGTCATCGGGACCGCATCACGCTTTGCGAAATAGACTTTGATCCCGTTAGACAGCGTCGTTTCCTCAACATCGGGAAAATCAACATTGGGCACGTCGCCGACATCAGGGAGACGGGAGCGATCCGGCGTCATCACCGAACCCGGCTGATCGTCCTGCATGAAAAAAGCCGGTGCGGTCAGCGTGCCGGTCCGGGCGCCTTCGCCCGAAGCGACTTCGTCATAAGCCTCGCGCTCGCCCGGGATCACTCGAATACCGACGACCGGCCGGGTCAGCCATTTCTGCATGGCCTTGGTAACCGCCTCGGGCGTGGCCGATGCCAGCCGGGACAGCTCTTTCTTGTAGTGGCCCGGATCATCGGAATAAAGTTCGCCTTCGGCCAGAGCCACGGCCTTGCCGGAAAATCCACCAACCTGTTCCAGACCGGCAATGCGAGCGGCAGCGTCGCGGGTGGCTACGCGCTGCACTTCATCGACCGTCGGTCCGGTCTGGATGAAGTCCGCGATAAGTTCGTCGAGGCGCTTGGCCACGGCATCCGCATCTTCGCCCGGTTTCACGTCGGCCTGGATGTTGACGAGGCTGCCATGAACAAAGGGGATGACATAGGCGGCCACGGCCACTGCATTTTTTTCCTGACGCACCATGATATTATCGAGCCGCGAACTGGCGAGACCGCCGAGGACAGTCATGCCGACATCCAGCGGTGTATAGTCGGGATCATTCAGGCCCGGCACGATCCAGTTGCGATAAATCCGGGTGGTTGCCACCTTGTCCTTCATCACGTCATAAACCGGTGCATCCAGCGTCGGCAATTCCGGGGACAGCTTCGGAATGGGCTTGCCACGCGGAATCGCCCCAAACCATTTCTGGACCAGCGGCTTGGCAGCCGCAGCATCAATATCGCCAGCCAGCACCAGGATGGCATTGTTCGGACCATAATGATCGGTGAACCAGGTCTTCATGTCATCCAGCGACGCGGCCTCGAGATCTTCCAGGGAGCCGATCGTGCTGTGGCCGTAAGGATGCGGATTGGGAAAAAGTAACTCTGTCTGGCGATAGCCGACCAGGCCGTAAGGCCGGTTGTCACCTTGCCGCTTTTCGTTGGAGACAACCCCGATCTGATTATCCAGCTTTTCCTGCGTGACCGCGCCGAGCAAATAACCCATGCGGTCACTTTCCAGAAACAGAGCGACTTCGAGCGCGGATTTTGGCACGGTCTGGAAATAGTTGGTCCGGTCCAGCCAGGTCGTGCCGTTCAGATCGGTCGCCCCGATCTGCCGCAAGGGTTCAAAAAAATCTCCCGGAGCGTTTTCCGATCCATTGAACATGATATGCTCAAACAGATGGGCATATCCGGTCTTGCCCTGCGGTTCATGCTTGGAACCCACGCCATACCAGATCGAAACCGCAACAATCGGTGCCTTGCGGTCCGTATGCACCACTACCTTCAGACCATTGTCGAGCGTGAATTCCTCGTAGGGAATATTAACGGCATCGACCAGTTCGCTAACGGGAGCGGGCTTCGGAGCGCCGTGATCATTGGCCAGGGCGGGGCCAGAAACCGCCAAAAGGCTGGCGGCCAGGGCTGAACCCAGTGACCTTGAAACAAAAAAGCCGGACAAGCGTGACATGGAATAGTCCTCTCGATTGGGGGTCTGTCTATATATGTACTATGGCCATGCAGGGGAAAGGCGCAAGGCCGGATTGTGTCTTCGACAAACGGGTGTCATTTGTCGACAAACGACATCGGTAACATGTCTTCTATTTCCGTTTCCAGCCCCAGAACAGATGGCAAGGCAGGATATTCCACCAGGAATAACCTTTGTCGATCCGGTCAAAATGAGGTGCCATATATTCGCGGGCCTTTTTGACAAATTGATAAACCAGAAACGCGCCCCCCGGCCTCAGGGCTTCATAGGTCTCTTTGGCAATTCTGGGGCCCAGTTGATCCGGCAATGTCGAAAAAGGCAAGCCTGAGAGAATATAGTCAGCCTTGTCATGACCGAGATCGTGAATGATTTGCTGCACATCCGCAGCTGATCCGTGGATCGGGTAAAAGCGGCTGTCACCAATTGTCTTGCGCAGATAGTCAATAAAGTCCGGATTCAGATCAATGACGACAAGCGTCGCGTCCGGCTTCAGCCGTTCCAGCACCGGCCGGCAGAAAGTTCCCACTCCGGGTCCATATTCGACGAACAGATCACATTTGTCCCACTGAACCGGCTCCAGCATCTTCGTGATGGTGACCGCCGAAGACGGAATGATCGATCCGACCATGACTGGATGTTTCAGAAAACCTTTGAAAAACACCCCCCAGGCACCGAACAGTCTTTGCAGTCTGAGTTTGATTCGGCTGACAAGCGGCGTTTTGGCGATACTGTTGTTCAAATTGTTCCTCCGGCTCTCGGTGTCCTGTTAGAGTATTACAGCGCCTTGTTCAAACATGTTCGCCCTTGTTTGCGACCGAAGGTGGCGTTAATCCGCGCCATGACCGTTTTTGCCAAGGGAACCATTGCCGTAATTTTCTGTGCGCAGCGCACAAAAGCGGACGATACCGGTTATGCAGCCGCAGCCGACAATATGGAACGGCTGGCCACCCGGCAGCCTGGATATTGCGGAATCGACAATGCGCGAAATCCGGACGGATCGGGAATCACCATCAGCTACTGGGCGACGGACGAGGATGCCAAAGCCTGGCGCGACAATCCGGAACATGCCGCCATCCGCGAGGCCGGACGAGGCAAATGGTACAGCAGCTATAGTCTCCACGTGGCCAAAATCGAACGCAGCTATGATTGGGAAAAATAGCGTGGCATAGGACGGCCATGGCCGATTCTCCCAATCCCTCCCAGACAACTCACGCGCCGCGGACCATCGACAATACGCGGATGGCCGTGCTGTTTTCAGTGATGTTGGTGACGGCTTCGGGCAATACCGCCATGCAGTCGGTATTGCCGACGATCGGCACGCAATTGAACATTCCCGATTTCTGGGTCAGCGCCGCGTTCAGCTGGTCGGCGCTGTTGTGGGTCTATACCGCACCCAAATGGGCCAGAATGTCGGACCATCGCGGACGAAAAGCGCTGATGCGCCTCGGCATGATCGGATTCACTGCCTCCTTCGCACTGGCCGGACTGGCGCTGTTTCTCGGACTGCTGGGGTGGTATAGCGCGCTCTGGACTTTCATATTGTTCGCCGCTTTCCGCAGTCTCTACGGAGGACTCGGTTCCGCCGCGCCGCCCGCCGTCCAGGCCTATGTCGCAGCCCGGACGGCCCGCGCGGACCGGACCAAGGCGCTGTCGCTGATATCCTCCTCTTTTGGCCTCGGCACGATTGTCGGTCCGGCGATTGCGCCGATCCTGATCCTGCCCTTTTTCGGACTTTCCAGTCCGATGTTCGCCTTTGCCGCCATCGGCATCGTTGTGATGATCGCGCTGGCGCTGAAATTGCCCAATGACAATCCCGGATTTGAAGCCCGGGGCGTAATTACGTCAGAGCCCTATAGTTCGGCCCCGTCATCGGGCAGCCTCAAGGACAGCGATGGGGGCGAGGAACCGGACACGCCATCCAGCGCAGCGAAAGAAAGCAAGGAACTGCCTCCGCGCATGAAATGGAATGACGCGCGGATCAAACCGTGGGTGGTTACCGGAATACTCGGCGGCAATGCTCATGCGATTATTCTGGGCGTGGTTGGATTTCTGGTTCTTGACCGGCTGGGTCTGCGCGATGACCCGGCCACCGGAATCGAGATGACGGGTATTGTCCTGATGTCGGGAGCGGCGGCGACACTGCTGGCGCAATGGGGGTTGATTCCCCTGCTCCAGATGGGACCCCGGTCCTCGGTCCTTTGGGGCATGCTGCTGGGTGCCGCCGGCTGTTTCATCATCGGTCTGTCCGACGACCTGTACGGCATCATCCTCGGCTTTGCGATCGCATCACTCGGCTTTGGCCTGTTCCGGCCCGGATTTACCGCCGGAGCGTCGCTCGCGGTCAAGCGATCAGAACAAAATGGCGTGGCCGGGCTTGTTGCATCGGTCAACGGGATCGCATTCATCGCCTCGCCGGCACTCGGTGTCCTGCTCTACACCTATGGCGGCGCTCTGCCATTCTGGCTGGCCGTGACCATGTGCCTGTTCATCTTTGGCTGGGGCTACAAGACGCTGCGCCTCGACGAAACAAGCCTGCAAACCCGCTAGAACCCTCTCGGTTCCCGCACCCTAATGCTTGCTGTCGCGTTCCGGCGTCAGCATCCCCGGTGCAACAAAGCCGATCGGCTCCGCCCGCATCGCGCTCTGCTTCAGCGATGCTTCCATCTTGGAATATTCCTCTTCCATTTCCGGCGTCACCGAGGCGCGGCTGTCCTTCAGCGCTTTCTCGAAATGCTTCATCGACACGGTTTCAACCAGCCCGCCATGTTCGCGCAGCGCGTAGAGCCCTGCCCGGCGCACCAGGTCCTCGAGATCGGCGCCTGAATAGCGTTCCGTCCGTTCGGCAATATCATCGAGATCGACATCCTTGGCGATCGGCATTTTGGACGTGTGGATCGCGAGGATACGGCGCCGTCCGTCCTTGCCGGGAACCGATACATAGACCAGTTCGTCAAAACGGCCGGGGCGCAGCAACGCCGGATCAACCAGACCCGGGCGATTGGTCGCACCGATCAGGATGACCGACTGCATTTCCTCCAGTCCGTCCATTTCCGCGAGAATTGTATTCACCACGCGCTCGGTCACCTGCGGCTCACCCATTCCGCGACCACGCGCGGGAACCAGACTGTCAATCTCGTCAATGAACAATATCGTCGGCGCAACTTGCCGTGCCCGTGCGAACAGGCGCGCAATCTGTTGCTCGCTTTCGCCATACCATTTGGACAGCAGGTCGCTCGATTTGGTCGCGATGAAATTGGCATCCGCCTCGCGGGCGGCGGCCTTGGCGAGCAATGTCTTGCCGGTTCCGGGCGGACCGTAAAGCAGGAAGCCCTTGGCCGGGCGAATACCGAGCTTGGTAAAGGCCTCGGGATTTTTCATCGGCAGTTCAATGCCTTCCTTCAGGCGCATCTGAGCATCGTCGAGCCCGCCAATATCTTCCCAGCGCACGTCCGGTGCCTGGACCATGACTTCGCGCATGGCAGAGGGCTGCACCCGTTTGAGCGCTTCGACAAAATCGTTACGCTGCACAACCAGTTCATCGAGCACTTCCGGCGGGACCGTCTCCGACTCGAGATCCAGCTTGGGCATGATCCGGCGCACCGCCTCAATCGCGGCTTCCCGGGTCAGGGCCGCGAGATCGGCACCGACAAATCCGTAAGTCGTGCGCGCCAGTTCCTTCAGGTCGACTGCCGCTTCCAGAGGCATCCCGCGGGTATGGATCCCCAGTATTTCACGGCGCCCGCGGGCATCGGGGACACCGACAATGATCTCGCGGTCAAACCGTCCGGGGCGGCGCAATGCTTCGTCAATCGCTTCCGGCCGGTTGGTTGCGGCAATCACGACCAGATTGAGCCGGGACTCGAGGCCGTCCATCAGCGTGAGCAGTTGCGCCACCAGACGCTTCTCGGTCTCGCCCTGAACCTCGCCGCGCTTGGGTGCGATCGAATCAATTTCATCTATGAACAGAATCGAGGGTGCCGCCTTGGTTGCCGCCTCGAAAATTTCGCGCAGTTTTTTCTCCGACTCGCCATAGGTCGAACCCATGATCTCGGGGCCGTTGATCAGGAAAAACTCGGCGTCGCTTTCATTGGCCACCGCTCGCGCCAGCCTGGTCTTTCCGGTACCTGGCGGGCCGTGCAGCAGGACCCCACGTGGCGGATCAACTCCAAGCCTTGTGAACAGCTGCGGATAGCGCAGCGGCAACTCGACCATCTCGCGCAGCTGATCGATGGTTTCATGCAGTCCGCCAATATCATCATAGGTCACATCCGCGCGGCGATGCTCGGTGGACTCCTCATATTCGGGGCGCAGTTCCACTTCCGTATTCTCGTCTATGTGCACAAATCCCTTGGGCGCGGTCGATACGACAGTCAGCCGGATCTGTTGCAGTGAGAATGCCGGCGCCGCGAGCATCTGCCGCAATTGCGGCGGCATGTCGCTGCGGTCGACCTGCTGCTGACCATGAGTCGCGACAAAGTCTCCGGCGTTCAAGGGGCGTCCCATGAAACTACGCTTCAGGCCATTGCCGCTGCCGTGCAGGCGCAGATCTTTCTGTGCGGGGGCGAAAACAACCTTTTTCGCAGGCTTGGATTCGACCTTGCGAATTTCGACAAAATCACCTGAGCCCACGCCAGCATTGGCGCGTTGCAATCCGTCCAGCCGAACAAAATCCAGGCCCTCGTCCTCGGGATAAGGCAAGACAGCCCGCGCGGGCGTCGCCTGCTTGCCGCAGATCTCGATGACCTCGCCTTCGACCAGACCCAGCTTTGCCAGGTTGTCGCGAGAGAGGCGTGCCAGACCACGTCCGCTGTCTTCCGATCGCGCATTGGCAACCTGAAGCCGGACCATATTCGGGTCCTTGTCATCCTTCTTGCCATTGTCCGGGGAGTCAGAATTGTCAGACATGGGCGATTCTCCTGCCGCTTTCCTTGATATCAACTAGATAGGGTCGATGGCGCAATTATGCGACCCTCAAAAAGGGATCTTTCGCGCGGACCGGGCAGTTTGAGGGATGCCGAGGCAAAAACGCAAAAAAAAGGCCAATCCCGAAGGACTGGCCTGAAAAGTTTTTAGGAGAGGATGCCTGAAAGGCCCAACCTAATTGGGGCAGAATCGGCTATGTTGCAAGTGCGAAATAGACATTAATAGTTGCACATTATGCAACCTTGGGAATAGTATTTGGCGGTTTTCAGCCATTATCCACAGAATCTATCAAGTTTTGCGTTGCACAATCCGAAATTGCCGCCAATATAACTTCCATCATGAGACGCCTTCCTCCCCTTCGCGCTCTCGAAGCCTTTATTCGTGTTGCGAAACTCGGGTCTTCGAAAGCTGCGGCCGCCGAACTGGCCCTGTCGGCACCGGCTCTGAGTCGGCGAATCAAGTCGCTGGAAGACCATATCGGCAAGCAGCTGTTCGAACGGCGGAACCAGTCAATGCTGCTCAATGAGGATGGTCAGATTTTGCTGGACGCCGTCGCACCGGCGATCGAGACGATCGGCGAAGCGGTTGACCAGATGACGGTCAGCGGCGGTGATCTCCGGTTACGTCTCGGCGTCCTGCCCCTGTTCGGGGCGACACGGCTGCTGCCCCGGCTTCCCGAACTGCGTCAGCTGTTTCCCAAGCTCCACATTGATGTCGATACGTCCAGCCATGCAGAAAACATGCTTGGCGACGTCATCGATGCGGCGATTATCATTGCCGATCATGTCGACCCCAATCTCTACAGCGTCAAACTGGACTCCAACAAAGTCTACGCGATTGCGTCCACCGAGCTCACTCAGGGTCCAAACGCCATTCGATCACCGGAAGATCTGCAGAATCACAATATTCTCATCCATAGCGACATGACGCGTGCGTTCGAACAGTGGAAGGACGCAGTTGGGCTGCCTGATCTGGAGCCGGCCAGTGTTGACCATCTCAACAGCGGCCCACTGATGCTCGAAGCGGCCGCGCAGGGACTTGGCGTGGCGATAATGCATGGCGGGCATTTTTCCGATGCCAACGACCCGCGTCTGGCCCGGTTGTTCGACCATGATGTCGACAGCCCCTACAGCTACTGGTTTGTCTGCCGGAAGCGCGACAAGAAAAACCGCGCGGTCCGGATTTTCCATGACTGGGTGATCAAGGCCGGGCTTTGATCAGGCCTCAAGGTCCGGGTCGGCTTCCAGACCTTCATCCAGCTGCACACCGAAACTGTTGAGCATCATCGAAACCTGTGTGTACTGACCGACGGTCATGACCAGATCCATGCGCTGTTTTTCCGTCAAATCCGAAAGGTCCGACCAGGTGGCATCCGTCACAAAACTGTCCGCGGTCAGCTCGTCAACCGCTTGCAACAGGGCTCGGTCCGTCGCGCCCCAGCCATCGGCATCCGGCCCCTGCTTGATCCGCGCGATTTCTTCATTGCTTAGCCCGGCCTCTTTGCCGATCCGAACATGTTGCGCCCATTCATATCCGGATTTCCAGTTAAATCCGGTGCGCAGGATGACCAGCTCCCGCTCGCGCGGAGGGAGGTCGTTATGGTCGGAAAGAATATAACCGCCCCAGGCCAGAAACGCCTTGCTCGCCCGCGGCGCGCGCATCAACGTTCGGAAAATATTGTAGATCGGGCCCACCGGGAAGGTCTTGCGGATATTGTCAGATTGACCGGAATCCAGATCCGCATCAGAAAGAGGCTCAATTCTCGGGGTTTTCAGGCGCATGGCAGGAATTCCTTCTTGAAGACTTCACAATTGACGGACGTCATTCCTCCGCTTTGCGCGTGAAGCGGGACACCCGCCCGCGCTTGCCGTTGATGAAGCTCAGCTTTTCGTCGGTAATCACATCCATGATGAAGCAGGGCCGGTCGTTCGCTTCGAGAATTACAAAGGCGCTGCCGTCGGGATCCGCTTCGCCGGAGTTGCAGTCCTTCACAAACACCATGGGGTCACGG
>JBCBZY010000102.1:0-8849 GCA_039815115.1 Pseudomonadota bacterium
CCCGAGCTTATGCGAGGAAAGCCAAGCGGGCGGATGCCCGCGCCCGGCGCTTGAGGTTAAAAAAAGACTCTAAAACCTTTCGGCTATTCCGCCCCCACCGCTCATCCTGAGCCTGTCGACGGATGTACCTCGAGACCTTCATGGTTCGACAGCCTCACCATGAGCGAGGCGTTGGTTTATCCCCCGAACCCCGATGACCCCATCAAATCAACCCGGACAGTGGGCTCGACGGATCGGCATACATCCTCCGCCCCATGCGACCGGACAGATAGGCCTCCCGTCCGGCTTCCACGGCCAGCTTCATTGCGCGGGCCATCCGGATCGGTTCTTTGGATTCCGCAATCGCCGTGTTCATCAACACACCGTCACAGCCCAGCTCCATCGCCACGGCTGCATCGCTGGCGGTTCCGACACCCGCATCGACCAGCACTGGTACGCCGGCGCCTTCGACAATGAGGCGGATGGTCACGGAATTCTGAATGCCGAGACCCGATCCGATCGGCGCACCAAGCGGCATGATCGCCACCGCACCGGCATCTTCCAGCTGACGCGCGGCAATCGGATCGTCAACACAATAGACCATCGGCTTGAACCCGTCCTTGGCCAGCACCTCGGTCGCTTCCAGGGTTTCCTTCATATTGGGATAAAGCGTCTTGGCTTCCCCGAGCACCTCCAGCTTCACCAGATCCCAGCCACCGGCTTCCCGCGCCAGCCGCAATGTCCGGATCGCGTCATCCGCGTTGAAACAGCCCGCGGTATTCGGAAGATAGGTGACCTTTTTGGGATCAATATAATCCATCAGCACTGGCTGGTTGCGGTCAGTCACATTGACCCGGCGAATCGCAACCGTGACAATTTCGGCGCCTGATGCCTCCACCGCTGCGGCATTTTCCTCGAAATCCTTGTATTTCCCGGTACCGACTATCAGACGGGAACGGAAAGTCTGTCCAGCAACGGTCCAGCTATCGGCGCCTGGCGCCTCATGATCGCCACCCCCCACAAAATGCACGATCTCGAGCTCATCGCCGTCTTTCAGGGCGACATCCGCGAGCGTCGAGCGCGGGACGATCTCCCGATTGCATTCCACGGCAACCTTTTCCGGTTCCAGGTCGAGCGACCGCACCAGATCCGCAATTGACATCCCGAGCGCCGCGCGCCGGGGGTCGCCATTCAACTTTATGCTAATTTCGGTCATCCGCGTGGTTTCCATCTGATTTGATCTCGCTTTTATAAGGGCAGCCATATAAAGAGCTACCGAAAGCCGCAACCGAAAGCGCCGTTTGGGGGGACAATATCTTGGCCAGTAAACCTGTCATCTTCGTGCTGAACGGACCGAACCTGAATTTGCTGGGAATGAGAGAGCCGGAAATTTACGGCAGCGCCACGCTCGACGACATTGCGGGGCAACTCGAAGATCAGGCCGCCACGCTGAATGTGGAACTCGAAATCCGGCAAAGCAATCATGAAGGACATCTGGTCGACTGGCTGCAGGAAGCCGCAGCGGAGGAAGCGCAGGCCGTCATTCTTAACGCCGGAGCGCTGACCCATACGTCGATCGCTCTCCATGATGCTGTCAAGGCGATCGGCACCCCGGTGCTGGAAGTCCACTTGTCCAATCCGGCAGCCAGAGAAGAGTTTCGCCACAAGAGTCTCATATCTCCGGTTGCAAAAGGAACTATTTGCGGCTTTGGCGCTTTGGGCTATCAACTGGCCCTCAACGCTGCGTCGCAACTCTAAAATACAGCAGAAGGAAAACCAATGCCCGCTAAAAAAGATACCGGTGAAGGCATGAACGTGGATATCAAGCTTGTTCGGGACCTTGCAGGCATATTGGACAAGGCCGGATTGAGCGAAATCGAAGTTGAAGATGGCGATCGCAAGATCAAGGTGTCTCGCGGTGGTGGCGCTGTAATGGCTGCACCGGTAGCGCCTGTTGCCGCACCATCAGCCGCCCCCGCACCAGCCGCCGCACCGGTAGCGGCGGCAGAGGCACCGGCTGCGGATGATCATGCCGGGGCACAGAAATCACCGATGGTCGGTACTGTTTATCTGGCCCCCGAACCCGGCGCCGCAGATTTTGTCAGCGTCGGCGACAAGGTTGCAGCGGGTGACACATTGCTGATCGTCGAAGCGATGAAGGTGATGAACCCGATCGCCGCCGAAAGCGCAGGAACGATCAAGTCCATTCTGGTGGAAAACGGCCAGCCGGTAGAATTTGATCAGCCGCTTGTTGTGATCGCGTAGAAGAGACCGGCGGATGACCATCAACAAGATTCTGATTGCCAATCGCGGAGAGATTGCACTGCGCATTTTGCGCGCCGCGCGGGAACTGGGCATCGAAACCGTCGCCGTGCACAGCACTGCCGATGAGGACGCGATGCATGTCCGACTGGCCCATGAGGCCATTTGCATCGGGCCACCGCCCGCGACAGACAGCTATCTCAGCATCCCGGCCATCATCTCGGCGGCCGAAATCAGCAATGCCGACGCGATCCATCCCGGCTATGGTTTCCTTTCCGAAAATGCGCATTTCGCCGAAGTGGTCGAAGCGCATGACATCAAGTGGATCGGCCCCAAGCCTGAACATATCAAGGTCATGGGCGACAAGGTGGCCGCGAAGAAGACGGCGGGCGAGCTCGGTATCCCGCTGGTGCCCGGATCGGACGGCGCGGTCAGCGAACTCGAAGTTGCAAAAGAGGTCGCGAAAGAGGTCGGTTATCCGGTGATCATCAAGGCCGCTTCCGGTGGCGGTGGTCGCGGAATGAAGGTTGTCAACAGCGAAGCCGAACTCGAAACCCAGATGAAGCAGGCGGGAACGGAGGCCAAGGCCGCCTTCGGCGATGCGACCGTCTATATCGAAAAATATCTCGGCGATCCCCGGCATATCGAATTTCAGGTCTTTGGCGACGGTCGCGGCAATGCCATTCATCTTGGCGAACGCGACTGCTCGCTCCAGCGACGGCACCAGAAAGTGCTGGAAGAAGCGCCATCTCCAGTAATCAGCGCCGAACAGCGTGAACGCATGGGAGACGTCTGTGTCGAAGCGATGAAAGGCATGGGCTATCGCGGCGCCGGGACGATCGAGTTTCTCTACGAGAATGACGAATTCTACTTTATCGAAATGAACACGCGCCTGCAGGTCGAGCATCCGGTGACTGAAATGATTACCGGCTTTGACCTCGTTCGCGAACAAATCCGCATCGCGGATGGCCGCGATCTTTCGGTCAGCCAGGACGAGCTGGAATTTTCCGGCCATGCCATCGAATGCCGGATCAATGCCGAAAATCCGAAAACCTGGGCACCATCTCCCGGCAAGGTCACCGGCTATCACCCGCCGGGCGGCATGCATGTCCGCGTCGACAGCGGACTTTATGCCGGATATTCGATCCCGCCCTATTATGACAGCATGATCGCCAAGCTGATCGTCTACGGACGCACCCGTGACGGCTGCATGATGCGGCTCGCCCGGGCGCTCGACGAATTTGTTATCGAGGGCGTGGAAACCACGATCCCGCTGCACCAGAAGCTGGTCTATGACGAGGGCTTCCAGTCCGGCGACTATACGATCAAGTGGCTGGAAGAATGGCTTGAGCAGGATGACAGTTAGTCGAACGCACCTGCCGTTCGCCGAAAAGCGGTTGGCTTTAATATATATCTGATCCCCCATGACCGGACTTGGTGTTGGGGGAGATTATCATGGCATTTCGAATAACTGCGCTTTTTCTTGCGGCTTCAGCTGTCGCGACCGCGTCCTGGGCAAGTGATGCGCAAGAGCCAGCTTCTGCAGAAGCGGCAGCTGTTACCATTGAAACGGACAAACTGGTGGCCGGTCGCCGGGCGGGCTTCTGGATGTCGGCGGGTCTGTTCGGCGGCATGAACGGGGTCATCAAAAGTGGCGGTGAAGTGAAGGGCCTGGCCTTTGCCGCCCGGACACTGAACGGATGGGCGACCACCATGCCCGGCCTGTTTCCAGAAGGGGCCGTGAATGCGCGATCCAATGCTCTACCAGCGGTATGGAGCGATCGTGAAGGCTTTCTGGCCACGGCCCGACTCTATCAGGAGCGCACCGCAAAACTGACAGAACTGGCTGCGGCCGGCGACAATGAAGGGTTTGCGGCGCAGTGGACTGTCGTGCGTCAGACTTGCAGTACCTGCCATGACACTTATCGCAAAAAACGCGAAGCAGAGTAATGGTGCCCTGCCGATTCCAGGCATTTTTCGTTCATATAAGTCCAACCTTTCCTGAATATAACAGGTCAGTTCAGCAGACTGACAGGGTTAACAGGCTATGACTTGTGCCACTGATGCGGCAAATAGAGTCGCCAGACACCGGAATGGGACAAGGACCAGAATCCGGGAACGGGACAAGGAGTAGTGCCATGCGTATTTTTTTCATTACAGGTCTGATGGCGGCCACCATGCTGACGCCGGCGACGGCATCCGCAGCAGATATCGCACCAAAGATCAACAATGGCGCCAGCATGCTGGCGGTTGATCTGACCGGCAGCGCGGCATTGCAACAAGACCGCCGCTCGGAACGCCGAGCCAATCGCGAGGGAAATCGCGGCGAACGCCGCGCGAACCGACAGGGCAATCGCAGTGAGCGCCGCGCAAACCGCGACGGCAATCGCTCGGAACGTCGTGCGAACCGTCAGGGTAATCGCAGCGAACGTCGTGCCAACCGCGACGGCAATCGCTCGGAACGCCGGGCCAGCCGTCAAGGCAATCGCGGTGAACGCCGCGCGAATGAAGGGCGTCGTCTGTCCCATGGCGAGCGACTGGAGCGTCAGAATATTCGGAGAGCCGCGGATCGGCGTGCAGAAAGACGCGGGGATCGTCGTGCCGACCGGCGCGCTAACGCCCGCGGAGATCGCAACCGCGATGGCCGGGTAGACCGGCGCTTTGACCGCAATCGCGACGGACGCATAGACCGCCGCTTCGACCGCAACAACAACGGACGCGTGGATCGCCGGGTCGATCGCAACCGGGACGGCCGGATTGATCGCCGCTATCGCGAAGCACGCCGGGACCGCTACCGGGACAACCGGCGCTATAATGATCGCCGCGACAGATATCGCGACAACCGTCGCTCCTACCGTCAGGGCTATCGTGAAGCCCGCCGGGACCAGCGCCGCTGGAACCGCAGCTGGCGGAACGACCGACGCTATGACTGGAAGCGGTATCGCAAGTATAACCGCGGATATTACCGGGTCGGGCGCTACTATTCACCCTATCGCGGCCACAGCTATCGCCGCTGGAATGTGGGGATCTATCTCGGCTCGGCTTTCTACGGATCGCGCTACTGGATCAACGATCCCTGGCGCTACCGGCTGCCGCCCGCCTACGGAGGCTATCGCTGGATCCGTTACTATGACGACGTGCTGCTGATCGATACCTATGATGGCCGTGTTGTCGATGTGATTTACAACTTCTTCTACTGAAGCCAGGAAATCGTCACAGAAAGACCCGTTGCCCGGAGAGGCAGCGGGTCTTTTCTGTTGCAACCATCGCGAGGTGGCCGCACAATCCGCCGAGATCAATTTGGGGGATAACCATGGCCCGGCTGGTTGCATTTTTCGTATCGCTCTTCCTGTCCACCACAGCGCTGGCACAGGATCAGATCATTCTCGCTGGCAATCTGATTGCCGATCCGGCACAGGGTGCAACAGGACCTGCCACCATCCGGGTGCGCGAGGGCCGGATTGTTTCGGTCACTCAAGGCCTGGACCGCAGCAACAGCGAGGGCGCGGAAGTCATCGACCATTCCAGCCGGACCGTGCTGCCCGGACTGATCGACCTGCATGTCCATCTGACCGGCGATCCCGGCGGCGATTTCTGGAAACGGGCCACCGAACCGACAGAATGGGGCGTCGTGGTCGGGGCCAAAAATGCTCTGCTCACGGCCAAGGCTGGCTTCACCACCGTTCGCGAGGCGGGATCCGCACAATATACCGCCTTTTCGCTCCGCCGAGGCACGGCAGATGGCACGATTCCGGGTCCGCGCATCATCGCTGCCGGACCGGCACTGGCGATTGTCGGCGGCCATGGCGATACCACCGGATTCACCGAGTCCATCAACGACCAGCTGGCGAGCGGCTATAGCTGCACCGGACCCGTCCAATGTGCCGAAAAGGTCCGCAAGGCCTCCCGCGCCGGATCAGACATCATCAAGATCACCGCGACCGGCGGTGTGTTGTCCCAGCAAGGCCGCGGGCTGGAAGCGCATTTCACCAATGACGAAATGCGCTCCATTGCCGATACGGCACATTCCCTTGGCCTGAAGGTGATGGCCCATGCCCACGGCGCCCGCGGGATCGAAGCCGCCGCCCGCGCCGGCATTGACACGATTGATCATGGAACCTTTGCGGACGAAGCGGCGCTCAAGGTGATGAAAGCCAAAGGCACAGTTCTCGTACCGACTTTGATGGCCTTCAAGGGCGTCAGCGAAGGACTCGGCAAGGGCATCTACACGTCGATTGTCGAGAAGAAGATCCGGATGACTTTGGGCGAAGTCGGCAAGGCCGTCACAATGGCGCGAGACATGGGCGTCCCGGTTGCCTTCGGCACTGACGCGGGTGTCTTCGACCATGGCCGCAATGCCGAGGAATTTCAGCTGATGGTCAATGCCGGACTCACCCACCAGGAAGCGGTTGTCAGCGCCACAATCCTGGCGGCCAAAGTGCTGGGAATGGAAAACCAGATCGGGCGCATTGCCAATGGCTATTCTGCCGATATGATTGCGGTTACCGGCAATCCCCTGGAAGATGTGACCCTGCTGGAATCGGTACAATGGGTCATGGTGCGGGGCCGGATAATCGACTGAAGAAGATCTGATGACAAACCAGCTTTCGAAACAGGAACATCTGAAATATGCCAATCCGAAAAAGCTGGCCGGACTGGGTCAGTCGGTCGCGGACCGGCTGAATGTTCATCCCCAGGTGCAGTGGCTGGAAAGCCCCCATGTCCAGTTGTTCGTCCATCAGAATTTTCTGTCCGACGCGGACTGTGACCTGCTCATCGACATGATCGAGGCCGACTCGCAACCATCCAACCTGTACAAGGGCACCGAGCGCGAGGGCTATCGCACAAGCGACAGCTGCAACGTCGATATTACCGATCCGGACATCCGCCGGATCGACGACTCTATCTGCGATCTTATGGGCCTGCCGGATTCCCATAGCGAGGTCCTGCAGGGTCAGCGCTACAGGGTGGGGCAGGAATTCAAAGAGCATCACGACTTTTTTCATGAGAGCGAACCCTATTGGAAGTTTGAGGCGACCAATGGCGGGCAGCGGACCTGGACAGCCATGGTCTATCTCAACGAGCCGAAAGAGGGCGGCGCAACCGCCTTTCCACAGCTGGAATATCAGGTAGAGCCGCGCAAGGGCATGCTGCTCACCTGGAACAATATGGGTCTCGATGGCCGGCCCAATCTCAACACGCTCCACGCGGGCGCGCCGGTCGTCAAAGGCACAAAATATATCATCACCAAATGGTTCCGGCTGGCCCGCTGGAAAGGCCGCTGGTTCACATAGCTCTGAAACCAGCCTGTGATGACCAACGGTCCACAGGCTTCGACCAACGACATCGCGGATCGTTGCAGGTGAAACCAGCCTGTGTTAGCCGTCCACAACAGTCAGAAATTCAGGAACAGACCATGCTCAGAAAATCGCTCATTCTTGTCGCCGGAACCAGCTTGATCGCCACCGGTTGTACAGCATATGGCACCAGCAGCGCGGCGCCGGTTACCGCCTCCACCCAGGTTGCGGCCAAGGAAAGGGTCATGACCGAAGGCGAGAAGCTGAAGGCGCTTTTCACCGCCAGCGATGAAGACAATCTGAAACGCAACCCGATCTCCGGAATCTTCCGTGGTGACCTGCGCTATGCCGATCAATTCGGGGATTATATTTCCGACGAATATATTGCCGGGGAAAAGGCCGCGGAGGAACGGGAGCTGGCGGAGCTGCAAAAGATCGATCGCAGCAAGCTTAGCGAAACCGACAAGATCGCTTATGATGTGTTCGAGTATAACAAGAAACGCGCCCTGATCGGTTATTCGGATGAGATCCTCGCACTCAGCAATCCGCGACCGGTAAATCACTTTAGCGGCTTTCACACATTCTATCCGAATTTCACATCCGGCAAAGGCGGTGCGCCGTTCAAGACCCTGGTCGACTATGAGAACAATCTTAAACGCCATGCGGGTTATATTGTGCTCGGCGACCGGGCGATCGAGCGGTTTCGCGAAGGCATTCAGAGCGGCGTTTTCGAAACCCGTCTGACCATTGAAAACGTGATTGAGCAGCTGGCCACCCAGAATGAACTCGGTCTCGAAAAAACCCCGTTCATGGGGCCGGTGCGCAACCTCCCGGAAGATTTTTCCGAGGAGGACAAGACCCGGTTGACGGCAGAATATGAAGAGATGACGAAAAAGCTGTTCGCCAGCAATCAGCGCATGCACGATTTCCTGAAGAACGAATATCTGCCCTATGCCCGGACCGAGACCGGTCTGAACGCGATGAAGGGCGGTGAACTTTACTACGACTATCTCATCGAGGGCACGACGACCCTGCCGCTGAAGGCCGGAGAAATCCACGAACTCGGATTGAAAGAAGTCGCGCGGATCAAGACCGAGATGGAAGCCATCAAGGACGAAGTCGGATTCGCCGGAACGCTGTCCGAGTTTTTCGAGCATTTCCGAACCGATCCGAAATTCCATCCGGAATCGCGCGAAGCGCTGACCCAGGGCTATTATGATCTCGGTAAAACAGTGGACACGAAGATCAGCACGCAGTTCAAGGTACTGCCCAAATCCCCGCTGGAAATCCGGCCCTATGACAAGTCGATCG
>JBCBZY010000099.1:0-8934 GCA_039815115.1 Pseudomonadota bacterium
CCTATCGATCTCGGGCAGGCAGGAAACTGGCGTCAATGGAGACCGGACAATCGCCCTTCGACAGGGGGTAGCCTTCACGAAACAATTTTCCAAAAGTCGCACTTTTAAAGTGATTTACAGAGATGATCGGCAGTTTCACGATGACCAAGCTGGCCGCGCATGTGTGATCTTTGCCACAAAAGCGCAAAATCGGTGTGGGATCATGAAATCTGGTTGATTTCAAAGTTTTGTTGTGGCATTTGCCACGCTATTGAGTGAAATGCGAAACCCTGAAGGAGCAAAATATGCGTTTCGGTAAAGTAGGTATGGCGGCTGTAGCAGCTGCATCTCTGGTCAGTGCACCTGTGTTCGCACAGGCTGTTCAGCCAGTTTCGACCCCGGTAGAGCGCGCTGGCGCTGCGACTTCCGACGAGAGTGAACTCGAAGGCGGATCCGGCATCATCATCGCTGTTTTGGCTGCTGCGGCAGTTATCGCAGGCATCATCATCGCAGCTGATGGCTCCGACGATACCCCGACCAGCCCCTGAGCTAGTTCGGAAAACCCATTCAAAGATGGCGGCCATTTGGTCGCCATTTTTTTTTGCCATTTTGGCTTACCGCATGGAAGATATCGGGAGAAATGATCGTGATAATGGTATTGGGCTCGATCGAAATTGCCGAAGAGGAGTTTGAATCCATCAGGCCGGCTGTCACAAACATGATGGAAGCATCTTCTGCAGAATCTGGTTGCCTGCACTACAGCTTTTCGCGGGATGTAAGTAAGCCGGGTCTTTTTCACATTATTGAACGCTGGAAATCGGAAGAAGATCTGGGTGCCCATTTCCAGACGGAGCACATGGCCCGGTTCAATGCGACTCTCGCGTCAGTGACGATCGAAAAAATGGATGTACGCATGTATGCGGGGGAAGAAGTCCGGGTAATGATGCAAAGCTGACCGGTTGTGGTTGCAGAACGCACCACTATTTCCCATATGCCCTTTCATGACAGAAAATCAGCAACATGGCCTGCAGCAGTGGCATGGCACAACCATTTTGTCCGCACGGAAAAACGGCAAGGTCGTTGTGATTGGAGACGGACAGGTTTCCATGGGTCAAACAGTCATGAAGCCCAATGCCCGCAAGGTTCGACAGCTGCATGATGGTTCTGTGATTGGCGGATTCGCCGGCGCGACTGCAGATGCATTCACGCTGTTTGAACGCCTTGAAGCGAAGCTGGAACGGCATAACGGACAACTTATGCGCGCAGCTGTCGAGCTGGCCAAAGACTGGCGCACGGACAAATATTTGCGCAATCTGGAAGCGATGATGATTGTCGCTGACAAGGAAGTGACGCTGATCCTGACCGGAAACGGGGATGTCCTGGAACCCACTCACGGCATTGCGGCCATCGGATCCGGAGGCAATTATGCGCTGTCAGCCGCCCGTGCTCTGATGGACTATGAAAAGGATGCGGAAACGCTGGCCAGAAAGTCGATGGCCATCGCTGCAGAAGTCTGTGTCTACACCAATGATCAGGTGACTATTGAAAGTCTTGACAGCACCAGCTGATCGGCACCCAAACAGTCACCTCTATCTTGCGAAACTCTTTCCTGATTAAGGGCCCAAAATGCTGGATGAACTAACTCCCAAGGCTATCGTAAAAGCACTGGACGAACATATTGTCGGACAAAAGGACGCCAAGCGCGCCGTCGCAGTTGCCTTACGCAATCGCTGGCGGCGGCAGAAACTGCCGGTCGAACTGCGCGATGAGGTGACACCCAAGAATATCCTGATGATCGGCCCCACGGGCTGCGGCAAAACCGAGATTTCCCGGCGCCTGGCCAAGCTGGCTGATGCACCGTTTATCAAAATCGAAGCAACCAAGTTTACCGAGGTCGGATATGTCGGGCGGGACGTCGAACAGATTGCCCGCGATCTCGCAGAAGAGGCCGTGCGACTGGAACGTGAACGCCGACGCCTCGCGGTTCGCGATGCCGCTTCTGAAGCAGCCATGAAGCGACTGCTCGATGTCCTCTGTGGCGAGAATGCCAGTGAAGCGACACGGGAAAGCTTTCGGCAACGTGTGATCGACAATCACATGAACGATACCGAGATCGAAATCGAAGTGGAAGATACACCCAATGCCCCGATGGAAATTCCGGGCATGAGTGGACAGGTAGGCATGATCAACCTGTCCGACATGATGGGTAAAGCCTTTGGTCAGGCCAATATGAAACGCCGCAAAATGCGCGTGGCAGATGCCTGGGACAAGCTTGTCGAAGAGGAATCAGACACGCGACTGGATGATGACGATATCGCACGTTCAGCAATTACTGATGCGGAGTCCAACGGCATTGTTTTTCTTGATGAAATTGACAAGATCGCGGTCAGTGATGTCCGCGGTGGGTCGGTCAGCCGCGAAGGCGTGCAGCGGGATCTGCTGCCGCTGATCGAGGGCACCACTGTCGCGACCAAATATGGTCCAATGAAAACCGATCACATTTTGTTCATAGCTTCCGGCGCTTTTCATGTAGCCAAGCCCAGCGACATGCTGCCCGAATTGCAGGGCCGCCTCCCCATCCGGGTAGAATTGCGCGCACTGACGGAAGAGGATTTTGTTCGTATTCTCACGGAAACCAAAGCGAATTTGCCGGAACAATATGTAGCACTGCTCGGCACCGAAGAGGTAACGATCGAGATAACGTCCGATGCGATCGAGAAGCTGGCGCAAATCGCCGCCAACGTGAACGAATCAGTAGAAAATATCGGTGCCCGGCGGCTTCAGACCGTGATGGAAAAACTGCTGGACGAGATCAGTTTTGAGGCCGAAGACAGGAAGGGAAAGACTATCAAGGTTGATGCAGATTATGTCGATCGGCAGCTGTCAGACGTTGCAAGAGATACGGATTTGTCCAAATATGTGCTTTGAAATCTGAATGATTGTGGCAGCGGGTAGCCAGATATGAATTTGAGATGAAATAAGCCTCCGCTTCCCGCTTCAGGATTTGGCAGACCTCTGACTGAAAAATGTTATTCCGTTGTAACCTTTGACTCAAACCCCGCGAATATCGGGATATTTATGCGAGGACTTTTCATGCTCAACCACCGTTTCGCAATTCTGATGGCCGCATCTGCAGTGGTTCTTACCGCCTGCGGATCCCCTGAAACTGCTTCTGAAAGCGGCGATGCGGAAGCTACCACTACACAGATGCCCGAGCCGGAGCAGCTGAGCCTTGAGGATCTTGCGACCATAGATGCCGGGATTGCTGTCGGCGAAACCGCTCCAACGAACTCCGTTTTTCAAACGAATGAGGGCGAATCAACCCTTTCCGATATCATTTCACAGGGTCCGGCTGTGCTCGTGTTTACCCGATCCGTGGAATGGTGTCCTTTTTGTCAAACCCAGCTCAAAGGAATTAACGGCATTGTCAGTGACCTGGAGGAACGCGGCTTCACGCTCTACGGCGTCAGCTATGACAGTGTGGAAAGCCAGAACCGTTTCTCGAAAAACCAGATGCTGAATTACCGCATGCTGTCGGACGAAAGCTCCGCCGCGATAGACGCCTTTGGTCTCAGGGATCCGCAATATACCGAGGGCAAGGCTGTGGGCGTGCCCTATGCATCCGTCATCGTCATTAACAAGGACGGCAAAATCTCGGCGAAAGCCGTATCTGGCGACTATCGCAAACGGCCAACGAATGAACAGGTTCTCGCCATTGTAGACTCAGCGAGCTGAGCTACCTCTGAGGCTGGGGTCTACTCTCCTTGCGCGTCATTGCCTCTGGATTCCGGCAGTACAACCAGTTTCCAGCGACGTGAGTCGACCAGATATTTCTGCGCCAAGGCCTGAACTTCGGCCGGCGTTATGACCGTATAGTCGGACAGGAAAGTCCCCAAAACATCAAATTTGCGCGGGTTGAAGGTGGCGCCTTCCATCTGGCTCATCCAGAAACTGTTACCGCTGCTGGCGCGGGCAATGAGCTGACGCAACGGTTCTATGATGCGTTTCAGTTCGTCTTCACTGACTGGGTTTTCCCGCAAGTCCTTTGCGATCAGGTCAGCCACGGAATAGAAGCGGTCGATATTGTCCGGAGTGAGCTGGCTGGAAGCGCTAATAAAACCGCCACTGTCAAACTCGATCGGCCAATTGTTTACAACCTGCGGGCTGTAACTGGCCCCTTCCCGCGAACGCAGAATTTCAAACATGCGATCATTGAATATGGACACCAGAACTTCCAGTTTTCGGCTCTCGCGAACCTGATCCAGCCCGCCCCCGGTCGGCCAGGCAATCAATGCTGCCGCCCTTTGGGGGTCGCCCTTGTGTACCAGAATTTCCGGCCCCGGCTGCGGGTCGGGAAAGGCCGGTGACTGCACGTTTTCATCCGGGGGCGCACGCCTTTTGCGCAGAGCTCCGAACGTCTTCAGTATCGAATCGACCGCTTCATCCCGATCAAAGTCCCCGAACAGCATCAGTTCGACTGGACCGCTGCGCAGAATTGGTTTCCAGAATTGTCGAAACCTTTTGGCTGTAAGCTGCTCGAAATCGGTCTTGTCGGGCGTTTTCCAGCGCGGATCCTTGTCGCGGATCAGCCAGTCGAGATCACGCCGCAATACGGCCTGCGGAGATGCCGAATAGCTGTCATATCCGATAATGGAAGCAGCGCGCGCCCGAACCACGGGGGCTCCGTCCCACCGCGGATATCTCAGCTTGGCTGCAATCAGATGCAACTGATCCTCAAGGTCGGCTGCGCGTGTATCTGCAGTAATTTCAAAAGCGTCATTGTCGATACCGAAGTTCAGGCTGATGCGGCGACCGGTTGTGATCTTGTCAATCTCTTCCTGCCCCAGCTTGCCAACGCCACTGGCCATCAGGGCCAGGGCTCCGGACCAGGCGAGGCCTTCCTCTTCCGCGGAAAGTCCGGCATATCCACGGCCAAACCTGGCATTGACCATGATCTTGTTGCGCTCAGCCTTGTTCGGGAAAAGCAGCACCCGCACTCCATTGGAGAGTACGAGTTTCTCGACGTCAAAACGGCGAATTTTCTCACTGGATTTGACGCGACCCTTTCGACCGATCTTTCGGAGAGAGTCAAATCCCAGATCTCTTTGCACAACGCGAACATCCCGCCCTGCTTCGACTTCCTTGCTCAGGATGGACGCCAGTCGTTCCTTGCCGTCCTCCACAACCCTGGGTGAAGTGAGCAGCGCCCGGGTCGCAATGCCTTCGAACAGCTTTCGGGTCGATTCGAGCAAGCGTTCAGGCGTGTAGAGATCACGCATATCGCGGAACACATCGAGCGCAGTTTGCGGTGTGGCCACGGTTTCCCGGATGTCGACCGCGTTGACAATATCATCAGCCTGCTTGCGCGCTGCTTCTGTTGCATAGCTTTCGACGCCGATCGCCAGCGCCGCATCAAATTCGGAAATTTCTCGCGCGATATCTGCTTCGGAAGGTGCATAGGTGGTCGCGTCAGCGATCACCGCCCGTACATCACGCAAGGCCGCCTGCCAGTCTTCCTCGATCGGGATGATGCTGATGAATGTCCCGTCAACCGATCGGCTGACATCTTCCTGGCTGACGCTGGCCTGCAAATAACTGCCTCCGGCCCTCGCTCTCGCTTCAAGACGGCGGTTGATCATCTGCAATGCGAGCAGGTCGATCAGGATCTGCTGATTGTAGACAATCGTGTCATCAACCTGCCGCCACGGCCGGACAACGGCCATGGAAATGAATTGCGGCAGAGTTGGTTCAATGACCAGGCGGCTGGTATCCGCCGTATCGATCGGATCGCCAAAATTCGGAGCCTTGCCGGGATCGCCCTTGCCCTTCCAGGGAGAAAAATGCTTCCGGATCATCTCTTCAAACATTGCCGGTTCACCGTCTCCGGCAATAACGATCACCGTGTTTTCAGGTCGATACCAGCGCTGATGAAACAGCTGCAAATCTCTCGGGTTTGCGAGGCTCAGTGTTTCCGGTGTTCCGATCGGCGACCGGTTGGCCAGACGCTGGCCGGCAAAGAACAGGGCCCGGGTCGCGTCCTGCACCTTGGTCTGAGGCCCCTGTCTTTCGTTCAGCTCTGCGAGCACGACCGGTCGCTCGGCATCGATAGCCGTCTGCGTGAGCCCCGGGGAAGACATCATCCCGGACAGAATTTTCATGCTCTCATCGAGACTTGCGGCACTCGCATTGGGCAGATCCAGTTTGTAGACTGTATGAGTTGGCGAGGTTTCCGCATTGCTGTCACTGCCAAAGGTGGCGCCAAGCCTTTGCCAGACACGCTTGGCTTCGCCATCGGGCACGTGGGTGGAACCCCGGAAGGACAAGTGCTCCATGAAATGTGCAAAGCCCTGCTCATGGTCCATTTCCATCAGCGATCCGACATCCAGGCGCACGCGAATGGAAACCTGACCCGGCGGAACACCATTGCGTTTGACCGCATAGCGCAGTCCGTTTTCGAGAGAACCGAACGTCCAGCTTCGATCAACGGGGACATCGCTGCCCTTGTATAACCAGGGAAGCTGGTCGGCCTGTTCGGCACCGGTTTCAACTGTTGGTGCCTCGTCCGGCTGTGAATGAGCTGGAACGGGGGTAACGACGAGGGCCAAAGCGAACGTACCAGACAGGATGACAGTCGCTATTTTTGGGAGAGTTGCGTGCATGATCCGAATATAAGCAGGCCAATTCTGACTGACCAGTGAATAATGGTCTCCAATATACCGCAATTTCTGCGCGATCAGCACATTTTGGTCTTGATAGCCCCGACAAATGGCACCACATTGATCCTATGCTGATAGAAACCGAAAAAACGCCCAATCCGTCCACGCTGAAATTTCTCGTCGGCCAGACCGTGATGCCGGAAGGCACGCGGGATTTCGCCTCGCCGGAAGATGCAGAGATTTCGCCGCTTGCGGAAGCCCTGTTCACCCTCGGCGATGTGTCAGGCGTGTTTTTTGGAGCCGACTTTATTTCCGTGACAGCGGGCCCCGGATCCGACTGGTCCGACCTCAAACCGCAGGTATTGAGTATCTTGCTGGATCATTTCACCGCAGCCATCCCCCTCTTCAAGCCGGGTTCTGCCGGCGAGATCCACATCCCGCCAGAGGAAGAGGTACATGACGATCCGGAAGACGCTGATATCGTTGCCCAGATCCGCGAACTGATTGAAACACGTGTTCGTCCGGCTGTGGCGAATGACGGTGGTGACATCATCTACCGCGGCTTCAACCGCGGGGTTGTGTTCCTGAAAATGCAGGGCGCCTGCGCAGGATGCCCCTCCTCGACCGCAACGCTGAAACATGGCATTGAATCGCTTCTCAAACATTATGTACCGGAAGTGACCGAAGTCAGGGCAGCCTGAGTCACTTTCCGGATTTCAGGGAGCCCGGAAAAATATGAACATGCCACTCAATGACGCCGCGCTGGATCAGCTGTTTCGCGAAGCGCGGACCTATAACGGATATCAGGACAAGCCGGTCACGACCGAACAGCTGCAGGAAATATGGGATCTCATGAAGATGGGCCCGACCAGCGCTAACATGCTTCCGGCAAGGCTGATCTGGTGCCACTCGGATGAAGCCCGAAGCAAACTGGCCGATTGCTCGGCTGAAGGTAATCAGGACAAAATCCGAAAAGCACCCGCCGCAGTGATTATCGGCATGGATCAGGATTTTCACGAATTTTTGCCGGAGCTCTTTTCACACACAGATGCAAAAAGCTGGTTTGCGGCTGATGCCGAAGCGCGAAAAGTCCACGCCATGCGGAACAGTTCGCTGCAGGGAGCCTATTTCATTTTGGCTGCGCGCGCACTGGGTCTCGACACCGGGCCGATGTCCGGGTTTGACAATGATGCCGTGGACAAGGCCTTTTTCGCCGATCAGCCAACAGTGAAATCCAACTTTATTTCCACGCTGGGATATGGCGACCCGGAAACCATCTTTGAGCGCAGTCCACGTCCGGAATTCGGCAAGTTTAACAAGATTCTCTGACGGACGGCTGTGTGTGATGGGTCGCCGGATTCTTGCAATCGACACAGCAACAGCGGCCTGTTCTGCAGCCTTGTTCGAGGATGGCGCAATCCTCGCGAGCGATTATCAGGAAATCGGGCGTGGACATGCCGAAAAGCTGATACCCATTATCGCAAGCTTGCCGGACAAGGGAAAAGCCGACCAAATCTTGGTCAATGGCGTCCCTGGCAGCTTCACCGGCGTCAGAATTGGCCTGTCCGTTGGCAAAGCGCTCGGACTGGCCTGGCAGGTTCCTGTCTTCTCTTATCAGTGCCTGCATCTGGTGGCGGTTCAGGCCTTGGCGGTAAATACACCTGGTGGTCCGTTCCATGTTGCCATGGTCGGTGGACATGGCGAATATTTTATCCAGAATTTTGACGCCAATGGCGGTGCGGTTGATAATCTGCGATCTCTCCCACCGGCAGAAGCTCTTGCATATGGCAAGGGAGATCTTGTCGCTGGTTCCGCTGCAGAGTCACTCGCCGAGCTTGCGGCGAACCGCACCGCAATCCCGATGTTTCCTGATGCGGCCAATACGCTGCATTTGCCGGAATCCGAACGAATGCTGTCGGCTACCCCTGTCTACGGGCGACCCCCGGACGCGCGAATCATGCCCCAGGGAGCATAGCTCATGGCAACTGTCAAAGGTCCCGATTTCGGCAAAAAGACACCCATATTCATTTGCGAAGCCGGACCGGAAAAACTCGATGCGGTGATGGAAATAATGGCACGTGCCTTTCCCAGCGAATTCGGAGAATCCTGGAATGAGAGCCAATGCCGGTCAATGCTGTCGCTGATAAACACCCATCTCATGCTGGCAGGGACAACAGAAGGTGATCGAACCTCCTTCTGCGGCTTTTGCATATACCGGATGGTGGCAGGTGAACTCGAATTATTGATGATTGCCGTGGAACCGGAACAGCTTGGCATTTTATTCGGTAAAGACTCGTAA
>JBCBZY010000146.1:0-6735 GCA_039815115.1 Pseudomonadota bacterium
CCGGCCGATCCCCGGCTATTGCGGTCAGCTGTCTCACAAAGTCCCGCGCATCCGGTTCGGCAAAATGCGTCGCAACGGCTGCCGCGTCCTCCCATTCCTCATGGAAGAACAGCCGAGACGGGTCTTCACAATCCGCGTGAATATGGTGGCTGATGCACCCGGGTTCCGCCCGCGACCGCGCGCTATGCTCGGCGCAGAGCGAGACAATGGCTTCGCGATTGGCCGGGGTGGTTGTGATGGAGGCGGTGATAGTGATCATGGGATTTTCACTGTTCGCGGAGTTTCAGCAGCATCTTGCGCGCGGAGGTCACAAATATCCAGCAGGCAAAAACAAAGGCTGCCCCGTCGACCCAGCCCTGGATGCCATCAGCGACGGCCACAAACCCAATCTGAAACGAGATCAAAAGACCGATCACCAACATCCACCAAGGCGTAATTGCAACGATGTCAGCCCGTTTTTCGCTCTTGGAACGCATGTCGGGGATGATTCTGGCATTTTTGAGAACGCTATACTCCAGGTGATAGTGTCGAATTATCGGCAGAATCAACCAGACCGTCATCCCACCAACTGCAAGGTATGCTGTAAGGTTCAACAAATCAAAACCCGGGCTCAACAACATATCCGCAATCACCCCAACGAGCACCAAGGCCATCATAAGCACCACCGCAAGCATAATCTGTTTGAAGCGAAACCGTACGGCCATGCGATAGCTGTCTACCAGCAGGGATTTTTCTGATTCCGAAACGAATTTGAGGCCTTTGCGAGTCGAATACAGATGGCCATTCTCAAATGGCTTGAACATCCGCTCATAATATTTGCCAAGGCCCATGCCCGGACCCTAGTTCGGCCGATGTACCTAACCAACCCCAAACTTTCGGAGCACCCGCCAGGCCAGTGCTTTTGCCCGGTTCTGCATGGGATAACGCCCCGGCGCCTGAGGAGAGATACCCCGCTTTCGGAGCCACCCGTTAAGCGCCCGGGCATCGGCTTCCGCGAAGCTCCAGTCACTGCGCCAGGTGATCGACAGCGAGATGCTGTGGGTGGTGTTGCTAACCTGGACGAAATGCGGGGCCATGACCGGCACGAAAATCGCTCTGCCGGGCGTCAGGTGGTGCCGGGTGCCTTCGGCCTCGAATGCGTCCTGCCAGACGAGATTGCGGTGGCCGCCAAGATGGTATCCTTCATGCACTTCATCGGGCGCATAGCGGGGATTGCCTGCCGGAAAGGTGGTCATCCACTTTTCGCCGCGCAGCTGCAGCAGAATGTTGTGTTCCGGATCGAAATGATAGGGCGTCATCACACCAGGCGACGAGACAAAGATGAACCCTTGCGGTTTGAGCATCTTGCCTGTCCGGGCTTCAAGCAATGGCCGGAGTTCCTCCAGCAGCGACAGCAAGAGCTGCTCATATTCCGGAACCTGTTCGATATTCTTGAGAACCGCCCAGCTCGCCGAATTTTCGATCATCAGGATCGTGTCAGCGATGGTCATGCCGTTGCTCGGAACATCTTCCGGCGCAATGCCGACTGGCAGATCTCCGGGATTATATTCCACGTTTGCCTGGGGAAGCGATGTCCCCAGTTTCGCCAGCGCCTCCAGTGTCAGCAAATCATGTTCAGCCAGATGATGGTCCAGTACCTGCGGCTGTTCCGGATAGCATTCCGCAAACCGGCTACGGGTCTCCTCGTCAAAAACCTGACGCTGGAACTGGTCTGCAGAAGAAATCTGATTCATGCGCTGTCCCCCGCCGGATCGGTGACCTTGCGGCCCTTGATCTGCGCCATGATGTCTTCGCCCAGACGCACTCCCCGGAACAGGGCGGTGCGTGACAGGCCCTTCAGCTCCACCGAAAAGCGTCCGACATGGCGCCGTTCGGACCACAGGCTGTCAATCATCGGATGATCCTCCGCCGCGCAGCTGTCCATCCATGCGATGGCCGGATTGTTCAGCATCTTGAGATTTTCCAGCTGGATCAGCACCCCGGGTGAATAGCGGGCATGGTCTTCGTCAAAGGCAGTCTTGAATGAGAAACTGCCCTCCCCCGACAGAAAGTTTACCAGCATGGCCAGTGGCTTGCCATCGAGGCGCAGGTCGAGGCGCTGGAGTTGCCCGGCTGCCGCAGCGCCGTGCAAGCTTTCCGTGAAAAACAGGCGTGTTTCTGCCCAGCTGTCCAGCGCCGAGCCTTGCCGGCCTTTCCAGCCGCGGCGTTCCAGCGCCAGAAATTCGTCGATCCACTGGTCGAGATCAGCCGCGTCCTCATGTCGGGCGACCTGAACATCACCGAGGTCAGCAAGCCGCCGCTCCTGCCGCCGCAATTCCTTGCGCTTCTTGCCCCGGACGGTGCTGGCATAATAGCTGTCCGGATCCAGATCGCTCTGCAGCAAGGCCCGCACTTCGCTGTGCACCAGATCGCAACGCCGCTTCTGACGGGCGCACACCGCCCGCATCGCTTCGTCGACCAGACCACCGATCGTAAGGCCATTGATATGGAAAAAGCCGGGCCAGGATGCGTTGTCGAGCTCGTCAAACAGCGCGGTCCAGAACTGGTTCTCAAACCCCTTGCGGATGAGCGGCGTCCCCAGAAAGCAATTATGGTGCACCCAATTCTGCACATGCGGAACGGGCCAGCGGCCAAATCGCTTGCTGGGCCCCACCGGCAACAGGCCGATCAGGTCGGTCTTGTCCGGAACTCCCGCCCAGAACAGGAACATGTGCAGGTCGGGATTAGTGCGAAAATGCCGAAGGGCCGGCTCCAGCAGCCATGGCTCGTGAAAAACATTGGGCTCCGAGGCTAGTCCAGCCAGCTTTTGCCAGGCCGGCCGCAGAGATGCATCCATATCGGCAATCGGACGCAGTTCGGCGGTGGCGGAAGAAATCAGGCAGACGCGATCGTCATGTACGAACATGTCCGTCGCTTCCGATCTGGCCTGAAACCCGCCTGCATCCATGATGTTGCTGCCCCAAAATTGCAAAATTTCCAGTCGGCAGAGCTAGCAAAAAATGGGTAATATCCGATTAACGCCAATTGGCGGGTTTCCGAGCCGGCGGAGCAAAGAAAAACCCCGCCGAAATCGCTTCCGGCGGGGTTTATTCAAACCAATATGCGGATCGATTTACATCGCGCCGTGCGCCAGAGCGGCGAGCAGCAGCAATGCCACGATATTGGTAATCTTGATCATCGGGTTCACGGCCGGACCAGCGGTATCCTTGTAGGGATCACCAACCGTATCGCCGGTCACAGCAGCTTTATGGGCTTCGCTGCCCTTGCCGCCATGATTGCCGTCTTCGATATATTTCTTGGCATTGTCCCAGGCACCGCCACCAGCTGTCATCGACAGGGCAACGAACAGACCGGAGACAATCACGCCGAGCAGCAATGCGCCGAGAGCGGCAAAGCCGTTCGCCTGACCCGCAACCAGAGTGATCGCGAAATAGACGACGATCGGAGCCAGAACCGGCAACAGCGAAGGAATAATCATTTCCTTGATCGCTGCCTTGGTTACCAGATCCACGGTCCGGGCATAGTCCGGACGGGACGTGCCATCCATGATACCCTTGTCCTTGGCAAACTGGTCCCGCACATCGACGACCACGTCACCGGCTGCACGACCAACGGCGGTCATGCCCATCGCTCCGAAGAGATATGGCAGCAATGCGCCCAGCAACAGACCGACAATCACATAGGGATTTTCGAGACTGAAGCTCACATCGAGGTTCGGGAAGAAGATCGCAAGGTCAGCGGTATAGGCACTGAACAGCACCAGAGCGGCCAGACCGGCAGAACCAATGGCATAGCCCTTGGTAACAGCCTTGGTGGTGTTACCCACAGCGTCCAGCGCATCCGTCTTCTCGCGAACACTTTCGTCCAGACCAGCCATTTCAGCGATGCCGCCCGCATTGTCCGTAACCGGGCCATAGGCGTCGAGAGCGACAACCATGCCAGCCAGAGCCAGCATTGAAGTAGCAGCAAAGCCAAGACCGATCAGACCAGCCAGCTGATAGGCAACAACGATACCGACCACGATCACCAGTGTCGGCAAGGCGGTGGATTCCAGACTGATCGCCAGGCCCTGGATCACATTGGTACCGTGGCCGGTTTCGGACGATTTTGCAATCGAACGGACCGGACGATATTCGGTGCCTGTGTAATATTCGGTGATCCAGATGATCAGACCGGTCACGGCCAGACCAACCATCATGCACCAGAACAACGCCATGCCGGTAAAGCCACCGGTTCCGTCAACACCAACACCGATCACGGTGTTCATGTCGCCAAGCGTACGCCAGGTTACATAATAGAGCGCCGGAATTGAAAGCACCGCCGTGGTGATGAAACCCTTGTACAACGCACCCATGATGTTGGTGCCATTGCCGAGACGGACCATGTAGGTGCCGATGATCGAAGTAATGATGCACGCACCGCCAATGATCAGCGGCAGGGACATCAGATTGCCAAGCATGTCTGCACCCACCAGATCGCCAACCAGCAGCGCCAGAAGCACCATGGTGGCCCCAACGGTCACAACATAGGTCTCGAACAGGTCAGCGGCCATGCCCGCACAGTCACCGACATTATCGCCGACATTGTCTGCGATGGTAGCGGGATTGCGTGGATCATCCTCGGGGATGCCGGCTTCAACCTTGCCAACCAGGTCAGCGCCAACGTCGGCAGCCTTGGTGAAGATACCACCGCCGAGACGGGCGAAAATCGAAATCAGCGAAGCGCCGAATGCCAGAGCCACCAGCGCGTCGATGACAACGCGGTCATTGGGCGCAAGTCCCATTTGCGTGGTCAACACCCAGTAGAAGATCGAAATAGCGAGAAGTGCCAGGCCAGCAACCAGCATACCGGTCACCGCACCGGCGCGGAACGCCACGGTCAGGCCGGTTTGCAGGCTATCGCTTGCCCCCTGCGCCGTACGCACATTCGCGCGAACCGAGATGTTCATGCCGATATAGCCTGCAACACCGGAGAGGACCGCACCAATGACAAATCCGGTCGCTGAAATCGCGCCAAGCAAGAGACCGACCACAACAGCAACCACGACACCCACGATGCCGATGGTGGTGTATTGGCGGTTCAGATAGGCTTGCGCACCTTCCTGAATCGCGCCGGAAATTTCCTGCATTTTCTCATTGCCTGCCGGTGCTCCGAGCACCTGGCGGCTGGTGATGAAACCGTACAAAACGGCCAGTAAGCCACATAAAATTGAAATTGTGACAACAGTCATTTGCTGCACTCCCCCTGCGTTTTTATAACAAAACGCCCCGTTGATCGGGACGCTGACCGGCAAGCCTATAGGGCGGGAACCACAGGGGGTGCAACCCCTGATTTTCACCGTTTACCGCAAGTTCCGCCCTGGTTGCGACGTCGGAAAACATGCCGGACGGTCAGGCGTGGACGAAGCCAAGCGAAGCAGGCAAGCCCACCGCCTCTCCTTGCTGGACCAGAGAAACGCCCGAACCGGCCCGACATTGGCCGATTTTCGTCACTTTTGTGGGCAATACTGTTTCGGGGCTGGCGGTCAGGAGAAGCTGATAGTCATCTCCCCCGGTCGCGGCTTTCATGCGCGCATCCTCGCCATCGCCAAATATTGCGACAAACGGCTCGGACAGCGGAACCTGATCGAGATCTATCTCCAGACAGACATTGCTGGCCTCGGCGATCCGCGAGGCATCGAGCAGCAGACCATCGGAAATATCCATCATGCTGCTGACAAGAGGAGACAGGGCCCGGCCGTCCTCAAGCCGCGGCATCGGCCGGTTGTGCGCTTTCAGCAGTGCGGCGGAGATTTCGAAATCGTCGGCTTGTGCCTCGCCGGACGCCAGTTGCAATCCCGCCCAGCCGTCGCCGATATGGCCGGTGACGTAGATGCTGTGACCGGGGGCAGCACCGGATCGAGCCGGCACGATATGCCCGCGCGCTTCGCCAAAAGCGGTCAGCCCCATGGTCCGGCGCCCATTCTCTCCGGATGAAACCGTGTCCCCGCCGAGCAAAGGCACGCAAAAACTGGCCAGGGCCTCCTTGAGACCGCGGACAAAGGCGGCATCCCAGATATCATCATCACCGCGGCTATAGCCCATCAGCACGCCCATCGGCTTGGCGCCTTTGGCTGCGAGATCGGAGAGGTTGACGGCGACAAGCTTCCACGCCACGTCAGCGGCATCTGCCTCGGGAAGAAAATGCACACCCTCGACCAGCATGTCATGGGTCAATACAAGCTTGTGCCGACCGAATGGAATAACCGCAGCATCGTCACATAGTCCGCGTGCAGCAGGATGAGTGGCCAGCTTCTTCAGCTGGTCAATAAATTCTAGCTCAGTCAATTGGGCCCCTTAAATACAAAAGGATGTGCCCCACATCAGATACTAACAAAACCATTCCCCTTGCCGGAAGGCACGGGAAATATGTCAGCCACGCACCTTTTTGGCAATTGCATCGAGAAGTCCGTTGACGAAACCGCTTTCCTTCTGGTCAAAAAAGGCATGGGAGACGTCAACATATTCGTCGATAACGACTGCGGTCGAAACATCCTCCCGCATCAGTATTTCAAAGCTGCCTGAGCGCAATATTTGCAACATGGTTTTGTCGAGACGCCCCACAGACCAGCCGGATGCCAGTTTTTCGGTGATCAGCGCGTCAATTTCGTCGCGTTTTTCATCCACTCCGGTGACGAGATCATCAAAAAACGCGACCTCTGCCTCCTGATATTGATCATCCTCGATCTCCGCGCCG
>JBCBZY010000189.1:0-5598 GCA_039815115.1 Pseudomonadota bacterium
GATCCACGCAAGAATGAAACGACCTGGACCGTGTTCAAGAAGATGATCGACGCAGAACGCGCCGCGGAGAAGGAGGGAAAATAGCTTCCCGCTTCACAAAGAGTTTTCTCCCTGGGGGTCGGCCAAGTCGCCGGCCCTTTTTTTTAAAACGGCTTCACATTGCCGAGAAACGCGGTGGCCAACAGCAACAGATAAACGATCCAGACCCAGATTCGTGTCCGATCCATGGTGGCCAGCAGGGGAATTTCCGTTTCGTCGGATGATCCTTCCGCGATCAGCTTGCCAAGCTGCGGACCAACCGGCTTGAAAGCCACGTCGATCATGATCGCGGCGGCAAAGATCAGGCCGAACATCAGCGCCTTGGTCGCCAGCCAGACAGGGATTAACGGCGCTTCATTGACCAGGGAGATGATGCCGAGGCCAAGGTAAAAGGCGGTCAGTCCGATCTTGAGGAAAAATTCGATGATCCGGTCGCGGGCGGCCCGTTCAGTCTGATCGTGAATATGGGCATCCCATACCAGCCACAGCCAGAATGCACCGACCAGCCATGCCATTATAACCGCCCAGTCCGGCAAGTCCCACCAGCCTCCGGCATCCGCCATGGTCAGCGTGATCGGCACCATCAGCGCCCAGGCCGTGCGCGGCACCATGTCAAGACTGACCAGTAGCTGCAGCAGGATGAGCCTTTGCGGGAGATCATATTTGTCCCGCTTGCGAAAATGCTGGCCAAGCATGAAAACCCCGACATCTGCACCGAGCCACAGCACGAACAGCAATATGTGAATGAAAACCAGCAGCTGGTACCAACTCATTGCAAAATATTCCATGGATACTCCCCCGCCGGATTGCGATGTCCGGGTTTGTGCAAAATTGCCTGCCCAGCGAATCAATCGCTTGCCAAAGCCAGTCTAACGTGTAAATTTGTCCGGACAAATCTATTTCTGAGACGTGATCGTTTTCTATGGCGTTGTCGGCAATGGCAACTCTTCAAAGTGGCCGTGTCTTGCCTATTGACCGCCGGAGGGGCACAACAGCGGAATGAACAGCATAACACCCAATAGCGCCACAACAGCTGGTGCTCGCGGAGAATTTTCACTGGGCTGGAAAGTCCTGCTCGCGGCATTTCTGGGCGTGGCCTGCGGTGCCTCGCCCATTCCGTTTAATGTCATCGGTTTTACCGTTGCTCCGCTGACCGAGGAATTCGGCTGGTCTCGCACGGAGATTCTTTTCCCGATCACCATTTTTGGCGTGATCGCAGCGCTTCTCGCTCCGGCATTTGGCTGGATGGCTGACCGCTTCGGTGTGCGCCGGGTTGCGCTGGGATCGCTGCTGGCCTTTGGCCTCGCTTTTGCCGCCATTTCACTGACGCCGACCAGCGACGCCAGATCAACGCTGTATACCTATTATGGCCTCTGGCTGATGGTTGGTCTGATCGGAATAGGGTCTACGCCGGTAACCTGGAGCCGTGCCGTCAATATGTGGTTCTTCAAGCACAAGGGGCTGGCGCTGGGTCTGTTATTGCTCGGCACAAGCCTCGCTGCCATTGTCGTGCCGCCGCTTGCCGAGTGGGCCATTCGCGAACATGGGTGGCGTGCGATGTTTGCCATTGTCGCCGGGTTCCCTCTACTCGTCGCCCTGCCCATTGGCTTCTTCCTGTTCCGCGAACCGCGACCGGAAGAACGGCCGCAGGCCATTGTCAGCAACGGCGGAAAACTGACCGGCGTGACCCTCGGCGAAGCTCTGCGTGACTATCGCTTCTGGCTGATCTGGTTGTCCATCCTGATCATCGCTCTGGCCTTTGGCGGTGCCTTTATCAATATGGTGCCGATCCTCAGCGATCATGGCATTCCCTCGCAGCGGGCCGCCACTGTCATGCAGATACTGGGAATGGGGATCCTGTCTGGCCGCATCATCACCGGCATGCTGCTCGACCGGTTCTGGGCGGGTTATGTGGCCTTTCCATTGCTTTGTCTGCCCGCGATTTCGAGTTATCTCTTGCTGGGCACGGACACGGCCTTCATGCCGGTCGCGATAGGCGGGTTCCTGCTCGGCTTTGCAGCCGGCGCGGAAAGCGATCTGATCGCCTATCTGGCCAGCCGCTATTTCGGCATGCTGCATTACGGGAAGATCTACGGCATGCTGTATATGCCGTTCGGACTGGCCTCCGCCGTATCTCCGGTCCTTTATGCCATGGTTCGCGATACACAGGGCAGCTATGATTCCATTCTGACCGTCGCCATATTTGCCTATATAGTCGGCGGTGGCTTGCTGCTGTTCCTGGGGAAATATCCGGAAGCTTTTGGCAAGTCGGAAAAAGACCCCGGTACGGAGGAGGCAGTGACCGCGACATGAATGTGGATCGCCGGCAACTCATGGCAACAGCATTCTGCGCCGCCATGGCTTCCGGTGCTTTGGCAAGAAGCGCAAGTGAAGATATGACAAGCAGTGACAAGGACGATATGACCGCTACCACCAATTATGCCGCCGTCGCGATGCAGCTTGCCGCAAGGTCCGTCGAGAAAACGGCCGACCGGGCCGAGGCGCGTGCGCAAATGCTTGCCATGATCGGCGAGATCGAAACGAAGATCCGGTCCGCGACCATTTTCATCCAGCAATATGCCGGCAACCCGGTCAAGCTGGCCGTCCTCCCCGAATATCTGCTGACCAGCTATCCGGGACGCATTTCGATTCCGGATTTCGCTGACAAGGCCGCGCTGGAGGTGGATGGCCCCGAATATGAAGCGCTCGGCGCGATGGCGCAAAAGCTGGAGATGTTCATCGCCGGCAATGCCTATGAGGTCGACCAGAATTTCCCGGGCATCTATTTCCAGACCAGCTTTGTCGTTGCGCCGTCCGGCGATGTCGTGCTGCGCTACCGCCGCCTCAACAGCATGTTCGCCCCGACGCCGCATGATGTCTGGTCGAAATATCTGGATATTTACGGACTGGATGGCGTTTTCCCGGTGGCGAAAACCGAAATCGGGAATCTTGCCGCGATTGCTTCGGAGGAAATCCTCTATCCGGAAATCGCTCGCGCCCATGCCCTGCGCGGAGCGGAGGTCTTTGTGCACAGCAGCTCCGAAATCGGTTCTCCGTTGGATACCCCCAAGGATATCGGCAAGCGCGCCCGGGCGCAGGAAAATATGGCTTATGTGATCTCCGCCAACACCGCCGGCATCGAAAATACCGCCCTGCCGCTCGCCTCCGCCGATGGCAACAGCATGATCGTCGATTACAAGGGCCGGGTCATGTCCGAATCCAACAGCGGGGAAACCTTTACCGCCTTTGCCGATATCGATCTCGCCGCACTGCGCCGGACGAGGCGCAAACCGGCCATGACCAATTTCCTCGCCAGGCAGAGACTGGAGCTGTTTGCCGCGACTTATGGTGAAATGTCGGTCCAGAAAGCCAACGGTTTGATCCAGGACAATGACATTCGGACGCCGGACCGGGATTATTTTCTTCGTACTCAGGAACAAACGATAGAATGCATGATCAAGGATGGTTTGATATGACTGACAAAACCCCGGAAAATCAGAAACTTGATGTCCCCCCGCCCTATACGGCCGTCGCCCGGCACGGTGTGTCTGCCGAACCGAATCACGACGAAATTGCGCGGTTCAACTTCCTCGCGAATTTCAACAAGTTCATGGCGAGCGAGCTGAGCCCGGGAAACAAGCTGGCCTATGACAAGCGGGTGCTTCCGGCGTTCCAAAAGGAACATGGCCGCGATCCGAAGGACCGGTTCGAGATCCGCCGCGCGATGAATGATGATCCCTTTCACCGCTTCTGGTCGGCTCTGAAACGCAATTCGATGGAGATGCGCCAGCAAAATGGCCGCGCCCTGGTTCTGCGCCAGATTGAAGAACTCAATGCAAAGGCGCGCCAGTATAATGAAGGCCGTGACACGCTGGAACTGCACCCCGAAATCGACGTACCCCGCTACCAGAGCGCAGTCGACATCCACTGCATGCCGGGCAGCTATCACGGTGAAGAACTGCCGGGTGATGTCTCGGCAGGTGCCAATTACGATTGCGGAATCTTCGCTACAACCGGCGGCGGCCTGGGTGCGCTGACCGATGGCGGCGGACAGGCGCTGGTCAAATGGATCAGCGAAACCCGCCCGGGCTGGGAACCGCGCCGGGTGCTGGATATCGGCACGACCGTCGGACATAATATCGTCCCGCTGGCACTCGCCTTCCCTAACTGTGAATTTATCGCCATCGATACCGCCGCACCGATCTTGCGCTATGCGCATGCCCGCGCGCAATCACTGGGAGCGACCAATATTCGTTTCATCCAGGCCAATGCCGAAGACCTGTCCCGCTGGGAGGACGGCACGTTCGACTGGGTTCAGACGACAATGTTCCTGCACGAAACCAGCGGCAAGGCGCTGCCGAAAATTCTCGCCGAAGGCTATCGCGTTCTCGCCGATGACGGCCTCATGCTGCATCTGGAGCAGCCGGAATATTCCGATGAGATGCCACTGTACGAGCAATTCATCCGCGACTGGGATGCGTTCAACAATAACGAGCCCTTCTGGTCGTCCATGCATGCGCTCGATATGAAGGACGAAATGGTGAGCGCTGGTTTTAAGCGTGGCGAGCTGTTTGAAACCGGTGTCCGGGCGGTGGTGGATTCGGAGATCTTCCCGCAGTCGGATACGGACGAAGAGGAAGATCACGGCCGAGCCGCCTTCTGGCATGCCTATGGTGCCTGGAAGAATAGCGATGAATTGCAGGAGGCCGCAGAATGACCGATCAGGCTTTTGACTGGATGGCCGCCGCCAACAAAAAGGCAAAAGGCAAAAGGCCGGAATATTTCGATGATCCCGAAGATGAGCGCATGCTGTCGATCCTGATGGCCGTTGTTGGCGAGGTGTCGGTCTTGCGCGAACGGCTGGACACTGTCGAACGGTTGCTGGAAAGCAAGGGCAGCATCTCACGCGAGGACATAGACAGCTATGAACCGGATCGTTACGCTGCCTATGAACGCGGGGCGATGGCCCGCGAATATATCTACCGGGTCATGCGTGGTCCCCAGCAGATGGTCGAAGAGCTGGAACAGGCCGAGCCTCCTGTTGAAGAGGTCAGCAAGGAATTGAAGGAGATTTGATGCAGGTTGCCGGAAAACGCGCGATTGTCACCGGGGGAACCGATGGCATTGGTCTGGAAATTGCCCGGCTGCTGCAATCAAAAGGGGCCAGTATTCTGGTCTGTGGGCGTAATGCCGAGCGGCTCGAGGAGGCGCGTGAAGAAGGCTTTGATGCCGTCGCCGCGGACCTCTCAACCGCCCAGGGTTGCGCCGAATTTCTGGCCGGGCTGCAAGGTGAAGAGATTGATATTCTCGTCAACAATGCTGGCATGGAAGGAAATTTCGGCCCGGATGACCCGCTGGATCTGGACTTTACCGACAAGGCGATCTTCCTGAACCTCAATGCGCCGATGCACCTGATCGGGTCCTTGCTGCCACAACTGAAATCGCGCCCGGAAGCTGCCATCGTCAATGTGACATCGGGGCTCGCGCTGGCACCGCGCAGCGGTGGCCCCGTCTATTGTGCCACCAAGGCAGGCCTCAGAAGCTTCACCCAGGCGCTGC
>JBCBZY010000057.1:0-11285 GCA_039815115.1 Pseudomonadota bacterium
CGAAGAGCTGGTCTGTTCGCTGGAAAAACCTGCCGAGTCCGAAAACCTCTCTGATGCTGAAAAAATTGCGATCCGCTATGGCGAGCTCTTCGCGACAGACCATCTCGCCATTGATGATAAAATTCACGACCAGCTGCGCGAACATTTCAGCGAAGCGCAGATCGTGGAGCTGGGAATGACCGTCGCCTTTTTCGTGGGCTTTGGACGGCTGGCTGCGACCTGGAAGATGATCGAGGAACTGCCCGCCGCATTTCAGGATACCAGCCAAAGCATTGCGCCCTGGGGCGAAGAAGCCATCCAGGTACGTTGAGGAAAGATCATGGCCACAAAAGCAGACCCCGACGTAAACCTGTTCGACAGCGATACACAGCAATGTCCCTATGAAGCATACAGGACATTGCGAGATGAGGCACCGGTCTACAAGCAGCCGGGGACCGACAATATGTTCGTTGTAACGCGCTATGATGACGTCCGGGAGGTTTTGACCAATCCGGCCCGTTTCCCCAGTGCCGCACCCGACATGAGCAGCCGTGCTGCGCCAGCAGACATGGAACGCGGCCGCAAGGTGATCGCGCGGTTTGAGGAAAAGGGATGGCTGCCCGCACCGACCCTGGCTGGCCGCGATGATCCCAACCACAAGCAGATGCGTGCGATGTTCAACGAGGCCTTCAAGCCGAGCCGGATCAAGGAGATTGATCCGCTGGTCGAAAACCTCGCCTATGAACTGATCGACAGCTTTGTCGACGATGGCCATTGCGAATGGGTGAAGCAGTTCGCAATTCCACTGCCGCTTTTCATTATCGGCGAACAAATGGGTGCGAAGCGGGAGGACATGTGGAAGATCAAGCGCTGGACCGACGCTTTTTTCCAGCGGATTTCGATGATGCTTCCCGAAGATAGTCACCTGGAGATGGTCGACCGCGAAATTGAGGCACAGCATTATTTCCAGCCGATCTTCGAGCGTTTGCGGGAAAATCCGGATGAGTCCTTGATAAGTGTGCTGGTCAACACGGTCATCGAGGGTTGGGATCGCCCTCTTAACGATAATGAACTGCACGCCGAAATGATGGCGGACACCTTTGTCGGCGGCAGCGAAACGACGACAAACGCGTTGGCCGCAGGCATGAAATTGCTGATCGAGAACAAGGATGTCTGGCAAAAACTGAAGTCAGATCCCGAAAAATATATGAGAACCTTCGTCGAGGAAGTGGTCCGGCTGGAATCGCCGGTGCAGAGCCTGATGCGTTTTGTTCGGGAGGATACCGAGATTGCGGGTATCGCGATTCCCGCAGGCTCCGTCATCAACGTTCGCTACGCGGCGGCCAATCGCGACGAACGCTTTTTTGACTGTCCGGAAAAGATCGACCTCGAGCGCAAGAAAGCCGGTGCCCATATGGGGTTTGGTTCGGGCACCCATCACTGTCTCGGTGCACCTTTGGCAAGACGAGAACTTGTCTGGGGATTCACTGCAATTGTCGATCGATTTGAAGATATGTGGTTTGCGGAGGGCAAGAATGATTTCGCCTATCATCCGCACTTTCTGCTGCGTTCACTCAAGGAGCTTCACATTGAATTCGAACCTAGGGAATTCGAACCCAGGTCGGGACGATAAACCCCACCGCCCCGGCAAAGGAAGCGCAGCACCATGGATCCCTATAACTATGTAGTCATCGTCAGCGCACTTGCTCTGCTGTCCTATTATTTCACCTTGCTGATGGCGGGTCTGGCGCGTGGAAGATTCAAGATCGAAGCGCCCTCCCATAGCGGACCACCCGAGTATGAACGTTATGTGCGCGCCCATCACAATACCCTTGAACATCTGGTCCTGTTTCTGCCGGGACTATGGCTGTTTGCCTATAGCGTGAGCCCGCACTGGGCCGCAGCCATCGGATTGATCTGGCCGCTCATGCGCGTCGGATATGCAGTGGGATACCACAGAGCGCCGGAAAAACGGCTCCTCTGGATTTATCTCAGCATGCCTCCCATTTACATTTTCGTTTTGGGCTCGCTGGTCAGCGGACTCTGGCAATTGGCAAGGGGCTTGTAGCTTGCCGGCATTGCAGCCAGCGCCGGCCGGTCTGACGCCAATGCACAGGCAAAGGTGCGGCCATGTTCATTTCGATGCAATTACGAGTGAATGGGTTTCAGTGTGGGGATAACAGGGGCAAAGAAATAGCGAGTTCCATATAAGCCTTATAATTCAATATCTTGAATCAAATATTATACGGACTCCGCTTCTGTAATGTTTCCCATTCACATACCTTCCCAAAATGGGTGGAAAACGGCGTGCACATCGTGACTTGTCCTGCCTAAAATGGCGGCGGTGAACGGGTTGAAACGGGGAAGCTTATGCAGCGGGTGCCAGCCATTTACATGCTCATTGTCCTGGCAGGATGTTCGGGCAGCAATGCAGGGATTTCACAGCCGGCAACTATTCAGCAACCGATTCCCTACGAGGCGCTGGTGCGGCAGATAAAATATGACGTCGGCACCTATTTGCAGGCACAGGAAAATGCCGCGCCGGTTGCCGAAAATTCGACCCTCGCCTGTCGAGGTCAGGTTGAGTTTGCCATAGAAAAGGTCAAGCTGAATGTAACGGCAAGTCGTTCTGTTGAAAGCGATCCGTCTGCAGGACTTGAAGTGGCTGTAGGCCCGGTTGGACTGGAAGCGTCCGGTTCAAGGGGGGTCAACAGCAGCTATTCCATTGCCACCACTCTTGTAATGTATCCAGACGATGAGCCGTTTGTCAAAATCAGCCAGCCGGATGGCTGGGTCAAAGGCGCTCCGCTCGCCGAAACTCTTGCCGCTCTCAAAAGAGATCTGATTGCAACGTCAGACACAGGGCCATGTTTTGGGTTTGGGGACAAGCCCGAAGGCAACACTGTCACACTGGGATTTGGCATTGATCGTGTTCGGTCAGAAGGGGCCAAACTGAAACTGTTCTTCTTTTCTGTTGGAGCCACGCGAAAAGACACCAGCTCCATAGCCAACAGCATCGAGATCACATTCAGGCCCTCCGGTGAATTTCTCAACGCCAGATAGCCAGTCGGCCGCTGCTTGACCTTTTCTGACAGGCAAAATCCCGGACATCAGGGTAGCTGATCGACCATGTCGGGCATGGGCTGAAAGTCCGGCCCTTCAAACTGTGACCTATTGAACACAGGGACTGGGCGCGGGTCGCCGACAATCCGGTTTGGCACAACTGCACCTGCCGAACAAAAGCGCTGTCCTATCAAACCCTTGAGTCTCATGCGCTTTTTGCGCGAATCCCCAGAGCCAAAAAATTCGACAAGGTTGGTTTTTCTGGTTAGTTAGCCCAAAGCCTTGGCGCCAGACCGAAGGATGAAGTGATGGAAAAGAGGAGGAGCCCGGCCCGGATCGCGATTGTGGTCCTGGTCATTCTGGCAGCGGTCGCGCTGTATTTTCTGTTCCGTGATCCCGCGGGAGAACGGCAGACGGAATTTCTTGGTAATGTGGATGTGCGCGAAGTCGAACTGGGCTTCGAGCTGCAGGGCCGCATTGCTTCAATGAACTTTGATGAAGGCGACCGGGTGCGGAAGGGTCAGCTGATGGCGACCCTCGACACCGCGCTACTCCAGGACCGTATCCGTTCCGCAACCGCCGGCATGGAAGCCGCGCGGGCGGAGATGTCGCGGGTGAAAAACGGCAATCGCCCGGAAGAAATCGCCATTGCCCGGTCCGATGTCCAGCGGCGACAGAGTGCCCTGACCGAGGCGGCGCGCGAATATGACCGGCGCCGGCAACTGGTCGAGAGCGGTGCCGTCTCCCGTGCGGATTTCGAGGCGTCCCGGCGGCGCTTTGACCAGGCCAGGGCTGATCTGGAAGCGGGCCGGCAAAATCTCAAGCTGCTCCGGTCGGGTAGCCGTCAGGAAGACGTGCGATTGTCGGAAGCGGCGGCATCCTCGGCCCAGGCCGAACTGGCGGAAGCCCGGACCCGGATGGGCAAGTCCGAGCTGATTGCCCCGTCAGATGGCGTCGTGACCTCGCGGATTGAAGAGCCCGGTGCGATTGCCGGAGCGGGGGCGCCAGTCTACCGGCTGACCATCGACCGACCGGTGCATGTCCGCGCCTATGCCGCCGAGACTGCGCTGACTTATCTCAAGCCGGGCACGCAGGTCTCTGTGCATGCTGATGGTACGGACAAGAGCTGGTCCGGAAAAATCGGCTATGTGTCGCCCAAGGCCGAATTTACGCCGAAGACCGTGCAGACACAGGACATGCGGACGGATCTGGTTTACCGGTTCCGCGTCGTCGTCAACAATCCCGATGGCGGCCTCCGACAGGGCCAGCCGGTGACGGTGCGGCTTGAACCTGGTAAAGCCGCTGAAAAAAGCGGGAGCTGATGAACCGGGAAAGTCCCCTGATCGAAGCCAGGGGCCTGGCCATGCATTTTGACAAGGCCGACGGGCCGGCACTGCAGGACATCGATCTGGAATTGCTGCCCGGCGAGATTGTCGGGCTGGCCGGACCGGATGGTGCCGGCAAGACGACGCTTGTCCGCATCCTTGCAGGGCTGATGCCGCCATCCGAAGGCGAAGTCCTGCTGGCCGGCGAGGACCTGCGCGCGGATCCGGCGCTGGCGCAGCAGAGCATTGGCTATATGCCCCAGCGCTTTGGTCTCTATCAGGACCTGACGGTCCTCGAGAATCTCAGGCTCTATGCCGATCTGCGCGGTCTGTCGGTCGGCGAACGAGAGGAGAGCTTCGACCGGTTGCTCGGATTTGCCAACCTGACCGCCTTCACGTCCCGACCGACCGGTAAATTGTCGGGCGGCATGAAGCAAAAGCTTGCCCTGGCCTGCACCCTGATCAACCGGCCGAAGATATTGCTGCTGGACGAGCCCGGCGTCGGGGTCGATCCGATTTCGCGTATCGAGCTGAAAAAAATGGTCGATGCTCTGGCGGGAGAGGGGCACGCCATTCTCTGGTCCAGCGCCTATATGGACGAAGTCGAGAGTTTTGAGCGGATATTGCTGCTCAATCACGGCGAAGCAGTTTTTCGCGGGGCCCCGGCGGAACTTGTCGACCGGGTCGAGGGTCGGGTCTATCTGCTGGACTGTGCGCCGGAAACGCGGCGGGACACGGTGGACCGGCTCCAGGATAATCCCGCGGTGCTCGACGTTTCCATTCAGGGACGCGCAATCCGGCTGCTGCTCGCCGACCGGGAGTTTGCGACGATCGCGGAGATCCGGGAGGGGCAGGCCGGCGGTCTTGTTCCCGCCCGCCCGCGTCTGGAAGACGGCTTTTTCGACATACTCGGCCCGGACGAAAACCGGTTTGATCTGGTCGCGGACCGTTATCGGGAGATTCCGGATGCTTCGGACTCGCAAATTGTCGCAGATGGCATGGCGAAAAGCTTTGGCGATTTCGAGGCCGTGCGGTCGATCAGTTTTGACATCGGTCGCGGCGAGATATTCGGGCTGCTGGGACCCAATGGCGCGGGCAAGTCAACGACCTTCAAAATGCTGTGCGGATTACTCTCGCCGACCGCGGGTTCCGGCAGCGTCGCCGGCCATGACCTCAGGACCTCGCGCAGCGATGCGCGCGGTGCACTGGGCTATATGGCGCAGAAATTCTCGCTTTACGGCGATTTGTCGGTTTTGCAGAATCTGGAGTTTTTTGCCGGTGTCTATGGCCTCTCGGGCGCAAAGGCGACGCAGCGGATAAAGGACATGATCGACGCCTTTGATCTTGATTCCGTGCTGCATCAGAACAGTTCCGGCATTCCGCTCGGTTTTCAGCAGCGGCTGGCCTTTGCCTGTGCGGTGATCCACGAACCGGCGGTGCTGTTTCTGGATGAGCCCACATCCGGCGTCGATCCCCGCACCCGGCGCGAATTCTGGCAGATCATCAACGATCTGGTGCAAAAGGGCGTGACCGTGCTGGTCACCACGCATTTTATGGACGAAGCCGAATATTGCGACCGGCTGGTCCTGATCCACCATGGCGAAGCGATCGCGCTGGGGACGCCGGATGATCTCAAGCAGCTGGCCCAGCAAAAGGATTCGGCGACACCTCCGACCATGGAAGGCGCCTTTGTCACGCTCATCCAAAGCCATCAGTCGACTGACGGGAATAGCGGCTCGGGCGCAGAGCATTTGCAAGAGGCGGACAGCTGATGGCTGGCAGATTCGCCCCGCGTCGGCTGACCGCGCTGATGGTCAAGGAAACGCTGCAGATCCTGCGCGATCCGTCCAGTCTGATCGTCGCCTTTTTCATGCCCCTGATGATGCTCTTCCTGTTCGGCTATGGCGTCTCGCTTGATCCGAACCGGATGAAGATGGGCCTGGTTCAGCAGGGGACCGGGAGCTATTCGCAGGCGCTGGCATCCGATTATGTGAACTCGCCTTATTTTGATGTGCAGCCGGGCCAGACCGTACAGGAGTTTTCCGACGAGATGGCAGCCGGAGACGTCTGGGGCATCGTGGTGATCCCCGCGCAGTTTGACCGCGACGTGCACAAGACCGGCCCCGATCCGCTGATCCAGATCATCACCGATGCCAGCAATCCCAATAGCGCCCAGTTTTTCGCGGGCTATAGTCAGGGCGTGTACGAAAACTGGAAACAGCAGATGCTCGCCGAAAGGGGCACAGCTGTCGCTCCGCCGGTGTCCGTCAGCGCGCAATATCTTTACAATGAGCAGCTCGCCAGCCGCTTCTTTCTGATCCCGGGATCGATTGCGATGATCCTCACCATGGTCGGCAGTTTGCTGACTTCGCTGCTGATCGCGCGGGAATGGGAGCGGGGGACAATGGAGACGCTGATCTCTACGCCGGTCACGGTGGCCGAGCTGATCGTCTCGAAACTCATTCCCTATGTCGTGCTCGGGCTGATTGCGTCAGCGATCTGTATTTTCCTGGCGCTGGCGGTTTTCGGCCTGCCGTTCCGCGGATCGTTCATCATGCTGGTCTTGCTGCTGCTGGTATTCCTCATCCCTTGTCTCGCGCAGGGCCTGTTGCTGTCGGCGCTGACCAAGAGCCAGTTTGTCGCTTCCCAGGTGGCGGTGATCCTCGCCTTTTTGCCGTCCTTCCTGCTGTCAGGATTCATTTTCGAGATTTCCTCGATGCCGCGCTGGGTGCAGTTCATCACCTATCTCTTCCCCGGACGATATGTCATTCCACCACTGCAAAGCATTTTCCTGACCGGCGACGTTGGCGCGCTGCTCATTCCCAACATGACCATATTGTTCCTTTTCGGTGTGTTCTTTTTCGGCATGACGATGCGAGTGACCAAGAAACATGTGTAGGTGGCGGACATGAGCGGACGCATCCGCCCCCTGATCATCAAGGAAGCGCTGGCCGTGCTGCGCGACCGGCGCGCGCGGTTAATGTTGATTGCGCCGCCGATCATTCAGCTGCTGCTGTTCAGTTTCGCTTCCACGCTCGACGTCAAGGATGCCCGAATTGTCGTGTTGAACCAGGATCAGGGCGCGGCCTCGACCGAGATTATTCGCCAGATTCAGGGCAGCAATAATGTCGCCGAGGTCACCCGGGTCGAGGCGGAATATCAGATCGAGGAAGCCATTCGCGCGCAGGAGGCTTTGGCCGGGATCAAGTTTTCGGAAGATTTTTCCAGCCAGGTGGCGGCGGGAGAAACCGCTGAAATCCGGGTCGTTCTGGACGGACGCAAGTCCAATGCCGCACAGATTTTCAACGGTTATCTGGTGCGCATCGCGCAGAATGCAGCGATCACGCTAACGGTTGAGAACAGGGGCGGAGATATCGCGCGCGCGCGCGATGACGTGGCGATCGTCCATGCCTATAATCCCAATCTTGAGGAGTTCTGGCATGTTCTGCCGAGCCTGCTTGGCATTCTTGCCTGCATGACGACTCTGTCAATTTCGGCCCAGTCGGTGGCGCGGGAGCGGGAACTGGGGACGTTCGAACAACTACTTGTGACGCCCCTGAAACTGCACGAGATCCTGATTGGCAAGGCAGTGCCGGCGATGTTCGTGGGCCTGGCCAATGCGACGCTGTTTGTTGTCGCCACCATCTGGCTGTTCGACGTGCCGTTGCAGGGCTCGATCTTCACGCTTTACTTTGCCCTGTCCTTTTTCGTGCTCGCGGTGGTGGGCGTGGGTCTGCTCATTTCGTCGCTGTCCACGACGCAGCAGCAGGCCTTTCTGGGCACGTTCATTTTCCTCACCCCCGCGGTACTGCTTTCCGGCTATGCCAGCCCGATCGACAATACGCCTTACTGGATGGAGCGCCTGTCCATGGCTAATCCCGTACGCCACATGACCACGATCGCGCACGGGGTGTTTTTGAAGGACACGTCTTTTCAACAGATATTGTCGAGCGTATTTCCGCTGATGGTGATTTCCGCAATTTCGCTGACATCGGCCGCCTGGCTGTTTCGTCGGAGGATGGAGTGAATATGACACGAAGTTTCTGCCTGTTGCTGATACTGCCGAGCCTGTCCGCCTGTATGGCCGGGATCGATGCGAACCGCGAGCTGGCGGTGCAGGATCCACCGGCCGAATTTGCTTCCGCTGGAGAGCCCGGCGCCTTGCCGGCAGACTGGCTGGACGGACTGAACGATCCGCTGCTGTCCGGTCTGGTAAAGGAAGCGGCATCGGGCAATTTTGATGTGGCCCGGTCGACTGCGCTGGTGCGTCAGGCGCGGGCGATGGCAGAGGCAGCCAATGGCCGGCAGTTTCCGCAAGGCGGGGTAAGTGGTTCCGCGAACCGCAATCAGCTGAGCGAAAACGGCTTCATCCCGGTCGGCAATGTCCCCGGATTTGATCGCACCTATTCGCTTTACGACATCGGTTTCGACGTCAGCTATGAGCTCGATATCTGGGGACGCAAGGGCAATACCGTGCGGGCGCGGCTGGCGGATGCCGAAGCCGCGGTCCAGAACCGCCGGGCGACATTGCTGACGGTAATGGCGGAAACCGCGCGGACTTACGGAGAGCTGCGCAGTCTCGAGTTGCAGGAAAAGGCGATGACCAGGCGCCTCGCCAGCGCAGAGGAAAAATTGCGGCTTGCCGAACTGCGAAACAAATTTGGTGAAGCCCCGCTCAGCGAGAGCATCGCCGCCGCCGGGGAGCTCGACGCGCTGGCAGCCGGACTGCCACCGCTACAGGGCCGGATCCGGGTCGCGATGTTTCAGCTTGCCCTGCTCACAGGCAAACAACCCGGGGAATTGATCGAGCGGCTGGACGGGACCGGAAGCCTGCCTGCTCTTCCGGACGCGATATTCACCGGTCTGCCGTCGGACATGCTCAAACGCCGGCCGGATGTGGCGGCCGCGGCGTTTCGTTTCGATGGCGAACGGCAGCGATTGAAGGTTGCCAGAGCCGACCTGTTTCCACGCTTTTTCCTGCTTGGCAGCCTCGGACGGCAGGAGCGGGATATTGACGGAATCGCGTCGAGCGGCAGCGGGCGCTATGCGATCGGACCGTCTTTTTCCTGGCCGCTGTTCGAGATGGGAACAATCCGCGCACAGATCCGGGGGGCGGACGCGAAGGTCGATGCCGCTGCCAGCGCCTATGAGCAGGCGGTCCTGACGGCTCTCACGGAAAGTGAGTCCGCCCTGACCCGCTACGCCCGGTCGAAGGAAGCGGTTGATCTGGCGGAAAAATCCGCGGCACGCGCAACCCAAAATGCGGATCTGTCGGCTGCGCTCTTCAAAAGCGGCGAGATTACCAAGCTGGTCTGGCTGGATGCGCAAATGGAACAGGCGATTGCGGAAGAGCGGCTCGCTGCCTTGCGCGGGGATGCTTTCCGAAACCTGATTGCCGCTTACAAGGCGCTCGGAGGCGGCTGGCCGGAATTGGCGAGCAATTGAATCCCGCGCAAACTGTCAGAACTCGTCAATCTGTTCGGCCAGTGTCGCGAGACAGTCCTCGGCGAGCAGCTGGCAACGCTCCGGTGACCAGCCCTGATCGGGATCGGGCAAGTCCCGGTTGTCCTTGAACGGCATTTCCAGCGTCATCGCGATGGCACCGAAACGCTCGGCGACCTGATTGGTCGACATCGAGAGATTGGCCTTGCCCTTCGCCGCCACCGGATAGCCGAGCTTGGTCTGGAAATCGGGTGTTCGTTCCGCGAGCCGGTCGCGATAGGCATGATATTTGCGGCCCATATCGTCTGTCCAGCTGGGAATGCCTTCAAAGCCAGCGATGAACACCGCGGGAATGGCCTCATCGCCATGCACGTCCATGGCAAAGTCCACACCGCTTTCATCCATCGCGTTGCGGACGCACAGGACTTCAGGGCTTTTCCGTTCACTAGGCTCATGCCATTCGCGGTTGAGATTTGTTCCGGCAAAATTGGTCCGAAGGTGCCCGCGGCGGGACCCGTCGGGATTCATGTTGGGGACAATGTGCAACCGGCATTTCTGCAGTAACAGGCGCGCCTGCGGATGGGACGAGTCGGTGAGCATGTCGAGCGCCCCCTCCATCCACCATTCGGCCATGGATTCACCGGGATGCTGGCGGGCATAGAGCCAGACCTGCTTGTCGCCACTGCCCATTTCCAGGCAATCAATCGGCTGACCCTCAAGGCTGTAGCCCAAGGTCCGGCAGGTGACGCCTTCCACCGCCGCCATTTCGGCGATCAGGTCATGATGCCGTTCCATGCTGTAGGGCGCAAAATAGGCAAACCAGACGGTATTACTCGTCGCTGTGTAGCTTATGGTGAGGGTGCCGCTTTTTTCATCATAGGTCGATTCCGCCCGGCCCCAATAATCGCGGTCTTCGCTGACACACGCATCATATCCCGGCCAGCCCTGCGGATAGGCCGAGTCCTTCAGGCCTGTGATCGCGAGCTTCAGCTCGTCGCCAATTGCGCAATTGACCCGGAAATGGAACCACTGGAAAAAGTCGCTGTCCTTGTCCTTGCGGATGGACAGCGTCGCGGACGTGCCGCTGATTTCGCCAACGTCGATATTGCCGGAATCAAACGCGGCGGTGATTTTGATGCTCATGGCACCTTGATAGTGCTTCCGGACTGTCCGGGGAAGTCCCTGAATAGGGCCTCAGCGAGTTTCGATGCCGCGAGACCAGGCTGCGATGCCGGCGAGCCCTGCTTGGCTTCTATCGACGACCGGCCTTCCCAGACGACATTGCCGTCGGACTGACGGCTGATCCGGACCGACAGCTCGGTGACAATCTTGTCCTTCGGTTTGCCGCCGAGATTGATGCCAATGCCGAGACCCACGCCCGAACCATAGCTGCCGGTACGCCCGCCAACGCCAACCGACACTGGCGAACGGCGCCCGCCTGCGGTCAACAAGCTTTGGTCGACGAGGACGCGGACC
>JBCBZY010000145.1:0-6775 GCA_039815115.1 Pseudomonadota bacterium
CCGGTTGAGAATGTCCTCGCCAGCGGCAAAGGCGGCCTTGAGCGTATCGACATCGGCAATATGCGCGGCCAGCCGCAATTCGATCTGGCTATAGTCGGCGGCGAGAATGACATTGCCGGGAGCGGCCACAAAGGCCTGACGGATCTGCCGCCCGATTTCTGTCCGGATGGGTATGTTCTGGAGATTGGGCTCGGTGGAAGACAGCCTTCCGGTCTGGGCGCCGGACAGGGAGTAGCTGGTATGGACCCGGCCGGTTTTGGCGTTGATCTGTTCCTGCAGCGCGTCGGTATAGGTGGACTTGAGCTTGCTCAGCTGGCGCCAGTCGACGACTTTCTGGGCGATTGGCTCCCCGTCGCCCGCCAGTCGTTCGAGCACTGTCACATCGGTCGAATATTGGCCGCTTTTGCCTTTCTTGCCACCTTTCAGGCCCAACTTCCCGAACAGGATTTCGCCAAGCTGCTTGGGGCTGCCAATGGCGAATTTCTCACCCGCGAGCTCATGGATTTCCCCTTCCAGTTTTTCCATATTTTCGGCAAAGCTTTGCGAAAGCCGGGACAGTTCTTCGCGGTCTACCAGAACGCCGGTTTCTTCCATTTTGGCGATGACAGGAACCAGCGGACGGTCCACCATCTGGTACACGCGGCTCGCCTGTTCCGGAGCCATCCGCAGGCGCAATATTTCCCACAGCCGGAGCGTCACATCTGCATCCTCGGCGGCATATTCGGTCGCCTTGTCAAGCGGGACTTCGGCAAAGCTGATCGCCTTTTTGCCGGTGCCGGTCAGCGATTTGAAGCTGATGCATTCATGTCCCAGATGCAGCTTGCTGAGCTCATCCATGCCGTGCCCGTGGAGGCCGGCATCCAGATTGAAGCTCATCACCAGCGTGTCGTCAAAAGGGGTTATGCGGATGTCATGCTGAGCGAGGACGGTCATGTCATATTTGAGATTCTGGCCAATCTTCAGAACCGCGTCATCCTCGAACAGCGGCTTCAGACGGGCCAGTGCATCGGCAGTATCAATCTGGTCGGGAGTCTCCCCGAACATGTCACCGCTGCCATGACCCAGTGGTACATAACAGGCTTCATTGGGTCCGGTGGCGAGGCAGACTCCGACAACCCGTGCGGTTACGCTCTCCAGACTGTCCGTCTCGACATCGACAGCGAAGACGCCCTTCTCCCGGGCGCGGGCGATCCAGGCGTCCAGCTGGTCCAGGTCCTGCACGCACTCATAGGCGCTGCGATCAATCGGTGGTGCTTCAATCGGCTTTGGGGCCTCTCCCGCTGCCGGCGCGTTGGTGTCACCATCCATCACATCAGGATTCTGGGGTTCGGCCTGACCACCGCCCAGTTTTTTCAGCAGCGAGTTGAATCCGTGATGTTCCAGAAAGGCGCGCAAGGGTCCGTCGGGGATGTCCTGAATCTGAAAACTGTCGAGCGTGTCGGGCAGGGGGCAGTCCTCGCGCAATGTTACCAGCACCCGTGATAGCCGGGCCTGCTCAGCAAATTCGATGAGGTTTTCCTTCATCTTCGACTTTTTCATGTCCGGAGCCGCCGCAAGGACACTCTCGATATCGCCATGCTCGTTGATCAGCTTGGAAGCGGTTTTGGGACCAATGCCGGGGACACCGGGGATATTGTCCGAACTGTCGCCCATCAGGCCCAGCACATCGCCCAGTTTTTCGGGGCCGACGCCGAATTTCTCCTCCACAGTCGCGCGGCCCATGCGAACATTCTTCATGGTGTCGAGCATGTCGACCCGGCTGTCGTCCGTTGGCTCGATCAACTGCATCAGATCCTTGTCGGAGGACACTATGGTGACGCTCCATCCCTGTTCCAGCGCTGCCTTGGTGTAGCTCGCGATCATGTCATCCGCTTCGACATTTTCCTCTTCTATCAAAGGCAGGGAAAAGGCCCGGGTGGCGTCGCGGATCATGGGAAATTGCGGTTTGAGATCCTCCGGGGCTTCAGGCCGGTTGGCCTTGTACTGGTCATAGATCTCGTTGCGGAAGCTGGTGCCGGATTTGTCGAGAACCACAGCCATGTGGGTTGGTCCCTCGGCCTTGTTCAACTCGTCCGCCAGCTTCCAGAGCATGGTCGTGTATCCATAGACGGCGCCGACCGGCTCTCCGTGCACATTGGTCAGGGGGGGCAGGCGATGATATGCCCGAAAGATGTAGGCGGATCCGTCTACCAGGTAGAGATGATTATTTTGCACCGGGTCTGTTTGAACGTCTGTCATGCGCCACAGCATTAGCAGCGATGGCCGGGTCCGTCATCGGGAAAGTGCAGGCGATTCAGGCCTGCTGGGCAATGGCTTCGCGCGTGGCCTTGGCTTCAAAAAACGGACGGGGTTTGGAGCGCATGCCATGCGTGTACAGCACGCATTGATTGCGGCCGCGCCGTTTCGCTTCGAACAAGGCTGTATCGGCGTTGCGCATCGGTATTGCGCGCTCTTCTCTGGGGGAAACGCCGGTGAGCCCGATGCTGACCGTCATGCGGTGGGTCTTGCCAGGCTGAGGCTTGAAAGAGATATTTTCAATCTCGTGGCGCAACATCTCGCCAATAATCTCGCCTTCGGCTTCGACAGTATCCGGCAGCAATATGCCAAATTCCTCGCCGCCGATACGCCCCACCAGATCCTGTTTGCGCAGGCTGCGCTTGAACACGCTGGCGAGCAGGATCAGCGCCTGGTCACCAACGGGATGGCCATATCCATCGTTGATATTTTTGAAGTGATCCGCATCCACGATCATCAGCACATTTTTCTCGGCGGCCTTGCGGCGATCATCAAATTGCTTGATGAAATGCTCCCGGTTCGCAAGGCCGGTCAGTCCATCATAACTGGCCTTGCGCTGCAGCTTTTCGTTCATCGCCCGCAACTCGCGCTGGGCCAGTTTCAATTTGCTGGTGACCCCCATGAGACGATGATGTTGTGCCACCGTATACCAGCCCAGCGGTATGCTGATCCCCCATGGAACGACGATGGCAAATGTCATGGCGTCCCAGAACCGATCGTCCAGACCGAGAGTCGCCAGATACAGGCTTCCCGTCAGCGCAAAGGACAGCAGCACCGCAATCGCGGCGATAATGCTGGTTTGACGAAGCACCGGTTTGGACGGACGGAACGGCAACATAACATCCTGATACCCGGCGGGGCATTACATTGTTGTGCAATGGCATGGTTAACTGCGCGATTGTCAAATCCCGAAAAACCGGGGAATATTTGCCATTCCTGGTTAATGGCAGCGGATTTTCTGTAAACCAGACCGTCAATTTTGCGGCAATTTCCCCGTCAGGACGTCCCGGTTGTCGCGTAATACAGTTTCGGCAAAATCCATAAACGCCCGAATGCGCGCCGTCCGTCGCAGGTCTTCATGCGTCAGGATCCAGATGTCACGCGAGGGTTTGGGATCCGCGCTGGTGGCGCGGATGAGATCGGGGGTGCGATCACCGGCGAGGCACGGCACCATGATGAGTCCCATCTGGCGGCGAGCCATTTCCAGTTGCAGCGAGATGCTTGCGAAATTCCCCCAGACGGGAACTTTTGCGAATTCTGTATCCTGCGTCCAGTCGGGAAAGCGGCTTTCCCGGTCATTCCAGCCGAGCCAGCGACCCTGATCCGGATGCGCGACGAGGTCGCGGCTCGCAAGATATTCGGGATGCGCATATATCGACGTATTGTAGGCAAACAGGCGCTTCCCGACCAAGGTGTCCGGCGGATTATTATCCATCCGGATCGCGACATCGGCTTCGCGGCGCGCGACGTCCAGCAAGTCATAACTGGTCAGAATCTCGAGTTCGAGACCGGGATAGGCGGCGCAGAATTCCGGCAGGCGTTCGGCGAACATGGCGATGGCAAATGGCTCGGCCATCGTGACCTTGATCGAACCGGTCAGCTCGTTGTCCCGACCGGCAATATGACGCTCGACCCCATGCAGCTCTTCGGCAAAACCGTCCGCAGCACGTGCCAGATCTTCACCGGCAGATGTGGGAAAATAGCCTTCGGGTCGTCGTTCAAACAGGGTTACACCGAGCGCCTGTTCCAGCTGCTCGATCCGGCGACTCACGGTCGAGTGATGCACCTGTAGCGCCTTGGCAGCGGTGCGCACGGTTCCGCCTTTCATCACTTCCCGGAAGGTCTTGATACCCTCCCAGTCCATATGGTGAAATTCATCCGTCATCCGGAATATATAGCCGAAGCGGAAAGAGAGTGCATGGCTAAAATATGCACCAGAGAGGTGCGATAACTTTCTTGGACATTGGGTTTTTACGCCAGTAATTTCGCTCCTGTGCAGACCAGAGATTGCGCACGACACCCGCTAGAGAAAACCAGAAACAGGAGACAGACCAATGACGGTACCGATAATTTCCGCTTATGCCGCCGCGATACTGATCATGATGCAGGGCGTCTTGATGGTACTGGTCGGGTTGCACCGCGCGAAATCCGGCGTCAATCTTGGTGTTGGTGGAGATCTTGCTCTGGAACGCAAGATCCGGCGACATGGCAACCTTGCCGAAAACGCGGCCCTGTTTGTCGTGGTCCTCGCGCTCGCCGAAATGACCGTCGTCCCCGCCAGCGTGATTTCGATCATCGCAATCGTGTTTGTCACTGCGCGCGCTTTGCATGCGATTGCATTGTCGACTGAAGTCGGCTCGCACGGCGGTGAAGGCAGCAAGCTGTTTGTTGCGGCTCGGGCACTGGGTGCGTTCGGAACACTTGGCAGCTTCCTGGCCCTTGGCGGCTTTTTGCTTGTCAACCTGATGTAGCACGCGCAGAAATTTCCCCCCAAAACCAGTAAAAGGCAGTGATAATGACGATTTCCCTCTCCCACATATTCAAGAACTCCACCGCACAGGCTTTTCGCGGTCTGACAACGGTGCTCAACAAGGCGAAGGCCGAGGCGGAAGCGACGGAAGCAAGCGAAGAGGCTTATCTTTCTGCCCGCCTGTACCCGGACATGAACGACATGAAATGGCAAGTGCAGATGATCAGCGAGTTTGCCATACGCGGGGCTGCCCGGATGTCGGGTGCCGTCGATGACGATTTACCCAGCCTGCCGATGGAAGGCGAAACTTTCGACGCCCTGATAGAGCGGGTCGCGGATTGCGCCGCCAAGGTGGAAGCCACGGATGACGCCGTGATTGACGGCAATGCCGACATGAAAATCACCATGCCGATTGGCCCGGAACAGACGATGGAACTGGACGGCAAAACCTATGTGTTGAGCTTTTATTTGCCCAATCTCTTTTTCCACGTGACGACCGCCTACAGTCTTTTGCGGATGCAGGGCGTGCCGGTCGGCAAGCGTGACTATATGGGCATGTGACTCTTCCCCCGAGTCCCAATCCCTGAGCGAGGCGTCTTTACAACGCCTCGCTCATTTTTTTGGAATTGGCGAGATCAGAATTCCGAGAACGCCTTGTCCTTGTCGACCCGGACGTCCTGCGGCAGGCCGAGCACACGTTCGGCGATGATATTTTTCAGGATCTCGTCGGTACCGCCGGCGATCCGAAGTCCCGGCGCCCACATGAAGCTTTCCTGGAAAATGGCATCGGACGGGGCATGCTCCTTGTCGGAGATGATCCCGAAATGATCCTGCATCTCGATCGCGCTGTTACAGATATCCTGCAGATGATTGGCGGTGATAACCTTCCCGATCGAGTTTTCCGGTCCCGGCGTCTCGCCCTTGGACAGCGCGGTCTGGGTGCGGAACTTGGTCAGCTTGTAGCCCTGCGCTGCGACATACCAGTCGGCCAGTTTTGAACGGAATGCGGCGTCGGTCATCGATCCCGACGAGCGGGCATAGTCCATGATTTCCGCCCAGTCGGGTCCCGGTGAACCACCGACGGCAAGCCTCTCGTTCATCAGCGTGACCAGTGCCACTTTCCAGCCCATGCCGGGCTCTCCGAGACGGTCCTTGTCGGGGATCCGGACGTCGGTGAAATAGACTTCGTTGAATTCCTTGCCACCTGACGCCTGGTGAATGGGGCGAATCTCAACACCTTCCTGCTTCATGTCGATGATGAACATCGTCAGGCCCTTGTGCTTGGGCACATCGGGATCAGTCCGGACGAGGACGATGCCATAATCCGAATAATGCGCGCCGGAGGTCCAGACTTTCTGGCCGTTGATCACCCATTCGTCACCGTCTTTCACAGCCTTGGTCTTGAGCCCAGCTACGTCGGAACCGGCGGCTGGTTCGGAGAAGAGCTGGCACCAGATTTCCTCGCCAAACAGGGCCTTCTGGACATAGCGCTGCTTGTGCTCGTCGGAGCCGAACGCGATCACCGTCGGCACGCACATGCCGAGGCCGATGGCAAATGGCGCGGTCGGGGCGTCGAACTTGCTTTCTTCCTGGTTCCAGATGACCTGCTGCATCGATGAACCACCCCGGCCACCAATTTCCTTGGGCCAGGTTATCTGGGCAAAACGGTTCTCCGCCTTGATCTTCTGCCAGTCCTTGGCGCGCTTCAGAAAATCGTCGCGATTGCCGGGCCGGATGCCATTGGCCATCTTGGGCTGGAGATGCTGGCTCAGAAACGTGTTGGCCTCTGCGCGAAATTCGGCTTCTTCGGGGGAGTCTTTGAAATCCATGTTGGTTTCCTTTCTTCAGGCCGCGTTTCTGGCTTCGAGCGCGGTGACGAGTTTTTCTTTCCAGACGGCGGGACTGCCGGCCTGGACCGCGAGCAATTTGGCGCGGCGATAAAAGAGGTGGCAGTCCACTTCCCAGGTGAAACCCATGCCGCCATGGGTCTGGATATTTTCCTTGCTGGCA
>JBCBZY010000076.1:0-10062 GCA_039815115.1 Pseudomonadota bacterium
ATAAGAATTCTCGTGTATTATTCCAACCGCAAGTTATGGTCAGCTGTCTCTGCTTTAATAACCGGATTCTGGGGATGAGAGAAGAATATGACAAGATACTTTCGGAATCCAGTCCGCGTATGGGAAACAGACTCACGCGATGGCTTGGACGCCTTGTATTGCGGTGCATGGGCTGGAAAATGGTGGGAAGGCTACCGTCAGAAAAAAAGCTGATTATCGTCGGCGTGCCTCATACGTCCAACTGGGATTTTGTACTTGCCATGGCATGTCTGCAATCGGTGGGGCTCAAAGTTTCCTTCATGATGAAAAAAGAGGCCTTTCTCTGGCCGCTCGCTACTTTCTTCAAGTATTTGGGTGGAGTGCCGATTGACCGCTCGTCGCAAAGAGATGTGACATCTCAAATGGTGAACTGGTTTGATCGTAACGAAAATGTCTGGATGGGGATAACGCCTGAAGGAACTCGCAGCAAAGTGAGCGCCTATAAAAAGGGGTACCTGCGGATCTCAAAGGCTGCGGGAGTACCGATCACACTGATCGGGATTGATGCTCGGTCAAAAGAGGTCGTCCTGCATGAAGAAACATGGAAATATACGGGCAAGAATAATGATGAAGACAACAGGGCTGTAAAAAAGTTCGTAGATGCCAATTTTTTCGGAATTAATCCGAAAAATCAATGACACAGTTTTGTACATTGACCGCGCTCTGGCGTGTTTCTTCCGGCGCCATTGCCAACCGATAACGAGGTGTCAAAAGGGACCTTCGGCGAAAAGGCCTGCCTCAATCGAGCGGTTTCCAGCACCATCATTTGTTTTGCAGACGAAGGCCAGTCAGTTTGCAGCTGTCCAGTCGAATCTCGTCGGAAATCGCGGTCTCCATCGATTTAAAACCAGCCATGTCACCTTTGATGTGGAAACTGGCAAGGTCGCTGGCATAGCGCACACCACTGCCGCTCTGGGACAAGGGCAGGAGCAATGTCCGGCTTTTTTGCGGGGCTCGACCGAAGGGAAGCGTGATCGAAATCAGCTGGTTGGCGTCAATCGACATCCATGTCACCTGCAAGTGCACAGAACCTGCACATATATAGGTTGTGGGGACCCCATCCGTGCGGAAGACCGGTGCCAGGTTCTGGTTCGACTGCGCAAGTGAAGGACTGGCAAAACCGGCCAGCACAAGCGTTGATCCCGCGATCGCGCGTTTCAAAAGTGGCATAAGACTATTCCTTCGTTGGGACAGAACGCCTGCAATGAGGCTCCTCACATAGTTGCTTTTGGCTGGTACCCAAATGGTGTGATCGCACTATTCCGCCGCGGTTTGACCGACCCTAAAACCAGTGGCACATCAAATCAGGAGACCCGATATGCGACCGCAAAACCTGCTGTTACTTGCCGCCACCAGTTTGACCCTGTCTGCCTGTCTCGGTGGCAGCGGGCCGGTCCAAAGCAATCTGTCACATTTTCACACGCTGGAATCCGTTCCGGCTTCCGCCACATTTTCGGTGGTCTCCTGGCGGCCCGAACTAGACAATTCGCTGCAGTTTCGAAATTATGCGCAGCGATTGTCCGTGATCATGCGGGAAGCCGGACTGCGGGTCGTCGAGCCAGGTCAGCCGGCGGATTATATCGCCTATCTGGACTACGGTATCGATGATGGCCGTCCGGTCACCTACACCTATAACGTGCCGCAATGGGGCACGACCTACAATGCCCAGACCACGTCCACGGTTGTCCACGATTCCAATCCCGGACAACAGGTCATTAACAGCACCGTGCGCGGCACGGATCCGACCTATGGCATTACCGGCTATAAGCAGGAAGTGCGGAACAGCATCGTCTATTCCCGGTTTGTGCATATCGATATCCTGCCAAAGAACGCGACCGGCAAGACTACGCCGGTATATGAGCTGCGCCTGAAGAGCAGCGGATCATGTGGCAGCATTCCATCCCTGATGCCGCGGTTCATGCAGGCCATCGAAAAACGGTTTGACCGCAAGTCCGGATATTCCGGCAGGGTGAAAACCGGCGGTGTGGATTGCTAGACACCTGACTGCCGACGCTTCGGGAGCCTGTGACCCCAACCTTCTGTATAGTTTAGTTATTTTGCCCATCCAATGAATTTCAGATGAACATCTGCCCGCGGAATATAGTGTGATTCCACTATGGGCTTCCACGCCGCTTTTTTACATGATTGTTCCATCGCCAGACACGGGGAGAACGAGCATGAAAAAGATCAGACTGCATTCCGGATTGTCACTCGCAGCAATGGCGCTCGCCGTCAGCGCAATGTCGGCGGCAGAGCCCGCGCAGGCACAGGCCGAACATTTCAACTCGTTCTTCGAAAAGAACAATAGCGAAACCCGTGAACTGGAACGGCGCGGTAATCAGGCGCAGAACCAGAGACGGACCACATCGCGGACAGCTGATCCCGATTTCAATGGCCCGGATTATCGCCGCCATGTCGGAGACCTCGCGGCCAATAGCGACCTGCAGGACCTCGAGCAGCGCGGCTATGATGCGCGCCGGGCCCGGCCGGGACAGGAGATTCGGGACGTCAATGATCTGACGCCCAGAGAGCGCCAGCAACTGGATCGCCGAGGCCGCAATGCGCAGGTCGACCGCGGTGCGAGACAAGGTTATCAGAATGCCGGTCATCCCTCGGCCCGAGGCAACACGGCCCGCCATCAACGCGGTCAGACCCGCACGCCGCGAGGCACGAACTTTCAGGGCGCGGCTTATCGCGAACATGCCGGCCGAATGGCCGGAACTGGCAATCTGGAGCAGTTGGAGCAGCGCGGCTATGACGCCCGCCGTGCCCGGCCCGGGCATCAGATCCGCGACGAATATGACTATACGCCAAATGAACGGCGCGAGTTGCAGCAGCGCGGCCGCCAGGCTCAGGTTACGCGTGGGCAGCGCAACGGTTTTCGGCCGGTGGCAACGGGAACACCAGCAGTCACCCGGCATTATCAACCGCAGGCCGGGTATCGCAATAATGGCTATCCGGGTGCAGGACGAGCCCCCGTCCGCGGTCAGGGCGCTCGCAATATGAGCCGGACCAGCCGGATTACGTCTACCGCACGGACGGGCTTCACGGCGACATCTCTTTCGAACAAGGTTTCGGCGGTCGATCTGGGCACAGAGGCCTTTGGCGGACACAGTTCCGGCATAGGCGAATATGGTGTCGACATGACTTTCGGCCAGGCTCAGACCTTTGCCAATGGCAATGACCCTGTCATCGCTGCTGGCCGGGCGACAGAGCGGTTCGGCCACAACCTCTATGGCGCCGCGCGCGGCGTTGGTGACTCGATCCGCGACCCGCGGAGAATTCCGGGTAATGCCGCCCGAGCCGCCACTGGGGTTGTTCGTACCGGCGTTGGCGCGGTGCAATATGTCGGTGAAAAGACGGTCAAGACAACCCGCGACGGTGCCCGGTTCATGACCGATCCCAACTATGCTGCCAAGCAGGTCAATTATGGCGCGAAACAGGTTGGCAAGACCGTGAACAATATCGGCAAGTCAACGTGCAAGGGCTTTTCGACGCTCCTGGGGTTCAACAAACGGAAGTGCAAATAGGAACGCTGAATCCAGGGGATTTTTCCAGGGAGAATGAACATGACTGGCATGACAAAAACTGTTTCCGCTGCTGCTCTTCTGATCGCCCCGATGATGGCATCTGTGTGGAGCGCTCCGGCACAGGCCAGTGGTGCGACACCTCAATATCGCGCCTATTGCGAGGCCAAGTACCGCACCGGTGTTTTGAAAGGCGTCAAGCCAAAGTGGAGTTACGGTTATAATGGTCGCACGAAGCGAATGGAATGCCGGGAAGCGGATTCGATGGGGTTCAACACGTCCGTGAAGGGCCGGACATTCTGGATCAATCTGAATGACCTGTGCAACTTCACGACCGGTCGGCCGGATTTCCACTGGCACGGAGAAGGCCGCGTTGCCTGCGGCCGAAATGACCACAGATGATTGTGTCGCTTCTCCGCCGTATCGCAATGGGCGCGCTAATGCTGTCCCTGTGCCTCGCGATGTCCGGGCTTTTGCTTCCCGAACCCGCGCGGGCCAGCGGATCATCGATCAACCTGTCGAAATTCTGTGACGGCAAATATCGCACGGGTTTACTGCGCGGTCTGCAAACCAAAATTCGCGCCAAGTGGGACCCCAAACGCAAGAAATGGGGATGCCATATTCCTCAGAAAATGGGCTATGGGACCATCACTCCGGCTCATTTCAAATCGCTGAGCTATGCCGAAGCCTGTCGCAAGATGCGCGGAACATCCCATTATCATTTACATGGCCGGACATTGCATTGCGGGCGGGATACAGCACAGCGACAGCCGCCGCCCCGCACGCCGGCACCCCCTCCTCCAGCGGCCGGAAACGGGAGAGGTGAAGCGCAGTATACGGCGCTCAGCATGTGCAACCGTTCTCGCACCGATACCATCTATGCAGCCTGGGTGTGGCACGACTGGGGGGAGAACCGGCGACGGAAAAACTGGCGGGCACAAGGCTGGATCCGCTTGCCGCGCGGCCGCTGCGAACGGATAGAGTTTCCGCATTATCGCAATGGCGATCCCTATGAGGATACGGTCTACCTGCATGCGACATCCGACCATGTGAACTGGGGGAAAGGCGACTACGCCTTCTGCATGCACCCGTCAGACTTTGATCATCTGGGTGCCGACAGGATGGCGTGCACAGGGCGGGACCAGTGGCTGGCCGAGACATTCGAGTTTGAGCTGAAACCGGGCATGGAGAACACGTTCAATTTCAACTAGCCGTTTTGCCTGGCAGTTGTCCGTCCGGCAAATTGAGATGGGGCCATCTATGGAAGGCAATCAGGTCTGCTTCGCGCTGTCCAGCAGCCCTTCGCGCAACGCCAGTGCCAGCAATTCGGCGACGGAATGGGCTCCCAGCTTCCGCATGATATTGGACCGATGGTTGTCGACCGTATTGGCGCTGATGCCCAGTCTCTCGGCAATTGCCCCGTTGGTTTCGCCGCGCGCAATGGCGAAGAGGATCTGGGCTTCCCGCTGGGTCAGTTTTTCCTGCTCTTTCTCTTCGGCCAGCAGTTCGGCAACTTCGGGTGGCAATCGCCTGGCACCTTCGCAAACCAGTTTCAGTTCGTGGGCAAGACTGCTGGAATTTGACGTTTTCAGGAAAATTCCGTCCGCCCCGTTGTCCCAGGCCTGGGCGAGTAATTTGCGCGATGTCAGGCCCGTGAGAATGGCAATTTTCGTATCCGGACACCAGCGGCGCACTTCCTCCAGAATTTCGATACCCGTCACGTCAGGCATGGAGATATCCAGAAGGACAATGTCCGGCGAAACCTGCCTGACCTTTTCCAGGCCGGCCCTGCCGTCGGCACATTCGGCAACCACATCGAAGCTGCCGTGATTTTGGAGAAGCATCTTGATTCCCTGACGAACCACGTCATGGTCATCGACGAGGATGATTGAAAATGTCTTTTGCCCCATGTTCCATCCCCGATCCGCATCGCCGGCAAGCTCTCCCCATCGCCGCCAAGATCCTTGCCATCTATGTTCTTTTCATCTTTTTCCCCGAAAAACCAGCATTTGCCGCAAATAATGAAAATGTACCCGCTTTTGTCGAACTGCTTCCGGATGCCCCAAATCGCAAAATAGCTTCAAATATCAGCTATTTACTCGACCCCGGACAAGAGTTTACGCTTGCGCAGGTGCAGCAGGACCGGGAAAAGTTCAACTTCCGGCAGGTGGCAAAATCAGAGCCCAATTTCGGATTCCAGAAAGGCGCGATCTGGCTGCGGCTGAGGGTGCATAACTCCAGCGATGAGAAATTGTCCCGCATCCTGGCAATCGAGACAAATTTTGTCAGTAGAATCGAAGTCTTTCAACAGGTCGGGGATTCCACCCAACGTCTGATGACACAGAACACGGGGATGCCCTTTCAGACGCGCCCGATTGACTATCATCAACTGGCCGTACCCTTCTCCGTAGAAGACGGCGAGCAATCCGTCCTGTGGGTCCGGTATCGTACAAGCGGGCTGACCGCATTGCCGATGTCGATTGAGACGCTGAACAGTTTCAACTCGAGATCGAACCGGGAAATGGCCCTGAATTTTGCTTTTTACGGCATTATCGGCATGTTCCTGATCGCCAGTATAGCGGCAGCGATTTTTGCCCCGGCACGCATTTTCATCTATTATTTCTTCTACGCTGCGGCAGTGCTGATTTATATTTTCCATCGCGACGGATATGCGTTCCAGTTTCTGTGGCCGGACTGGCCCCGCTGGAACGCCTATGCGTCGCTGCCGCTGGCGGCCGCCCTGACCGCTTTCGCCTCGCAGTTCACACGCAGCTATCTGAACACCCGTGAAGACTTCCCGGTCTATGACCGTATTTTGCTGGCTATCATCCTGCTGCAGGTTCTGATGGTAGTGGCTACGGTCGTTGTCGACAGTGAACTGATCAAGCAGTTGATGACCATCAGCATCACCCTGTGCGCGGTGTTGTTTTTGACTGCCGGCCTTTCCGCATTGCGGACAAAGGGCCGAAGGGTGCTCTTTTTTGTCATCGGTTGGTCAGGTATTGTCGTAGCATCTCTGACCACCTTCACCGCGCACTGGCTTGATATTGAAGTTACCCGGTCGGCGACCCTCGATACGATGCGGACATCCATGATCTTCGATGCCTTCATGATGGGGGTGGCCTGTGTCAGCGTAGTGTCGGAATTGCGCAAGGAGCGTGAACAGCTGATGGTTCAGCGGGCGGCGTCGGCGGAGCGCAATTTCGAGCTGGCCGGCAGGCTGGCCGGGCTCGAACAGAAATATGAGCTGGCCCAGGCGATGGTCGAGAACTCCAACCGAATGGTCGCCAATACCACGCATGACCTGCGCCAGCCGCTGCATTCGCTGCGGTCCGTAATCCACAACCTGTCGGACAAGACGAAAACCGACAAAGGCGAAATCGATCATATCGAACAATCGCTGCAATATATGGAATCGCTGGTCGAAGAGAATCTCAACCAGGCCAGCGAGGACCGGCGCCAGGCACCGGAGACCCCGAACCGCCAGATGAGCGCGTCAAACATCCTTCAGGCCATAGCCACGATTTTTGCCCAGGAAGCAGAAGCGGCCGGGATAAAATTGAAGGTCGTTCCGTCTTCCGTGACAATGACGGCAAATTCGGTCGCGGTGTTGCGCATACTCAGCAACCTTGTCGCCAATGCCATCGCCTATGCCCCAGACGCGCGCATCCTTGTGGGCATTCGTCGCCGGAACCGACAGCTTATTTTTGAGGTCCACGACACCGGACCAGGAATGACAGCCGAACAGTTGAAAAACGCCAAAACACGAAGCCGGCGTGGCGCAGAAGTGCCGGACGGCAATCCCGATGGCAAGGGACTCGGTCTGTCGATCGTAAGTGACCTGGCGGAACAGATCGGGAGCGTCTGGAAGTTGAGCAGCGTCCCGGGAAAAGGCACGGTCGCACAATTGTTCCTCGATGCGAACTAGTCGCTGGTTTGAGCGCCGGCTTTTCTGAAATTATAGTGTGATCACACCATGTGGCCAGCTTGGCAAAAGGCTTATGGTTGCTTCTGTCAGGAGCATCAACATGGGCACTAAAAGCTATATCGCCGGGGGTCTTGTGGCATCTGTTCTGCTCGCCATTGCCATCCTTATGCCGCCGGCTTCACCGGACCACCGGGCACATGCCTCACCTGCCATTCCCGCACTGTTGCTCCAGACCATAGGAGAAGCCGAAAACCAGTGCCGCATCGCGCAGGACAGCTGCATGATCACCTCGGACCGATGCAAGGCGAATGACGATTATGAAGCGCGGCTCACAAACCAGTGCAGAGCCAGTATCCGGCAGCGGTATGAACAATGCAAAAATCGCCAGTTGAATACCCGGGCGCCTCCGCGAAGCAACCGGAATTCTGAAGCGGCACAAAGATACTGGCAACAGGTCATTGCCAACGCCTGCGGCCGGCGACCGGATCGCAACGACCTGCAAAAGTCCTGTCCTGCCGCTCCGGGGGGATGCTACTCGCGTGGTTACTGCACCCAGCAGTATCAAAGATGTTCAGCCAGTGCCTATCTGGAAGACCAGGCCTACAACCAGCGCAGCGCTCCGGAACCGCCACAACAGACCGAAGAATACGCACCTCCACCGCCACCGCGAACCGCCCCGCGCAGGCCTTCCGGCCCGGTGAGCGGTCTGCCGTGGAACGACAAGCGACCTTATGTTTTTCAGGTAGAAATCGAGAATACATGCAAACACCCGGTCAAGGCGGCATATGGCATTACCCACCGGGATGGCGTGCGCAGTTACGGATGGGACGTGCTGAAACCCGGCAGGAACACAATCGATTTTCCGGAAATACAGGTTAACGTCAAAATATTCCTCCAGCACGGAGAGCTCGCAAACATCAGAGCCAGAGGCAAGCTGGTTGTCTACAAGCACGATGCCCTTGGTCCGCATTTTGTGAAAGATGACGGCGATTTTGATCTGCGCTACGATTTGATTCACACAAGAACCCTGCCAAGGCCAGGTTATAAAATGGCCCAGTTCGCAACACTGGCGCAGGGATTTCGCAAAACCGCAAGGCGCTACAAAATCATAAAGTGCAAAACGAAAAGGCAATATCTGCAGCTCGACAAGCTTTATCCCAACCGCGCGCGTTGAGGTCAGGCTGTCATGATCAGCCAACAGTTCCGACTGTTCTGCAAATTTCGGCGATGATGTGAGTTACCGTTCAAACCGGCCATTTGCGATGGCGCACCAGCCAGAATGTAGCCCCCGCTGCAGCACCGATCGGGCCCAGTGTCACGTAATCGTCCAGAGCGCGCATCACTATGATCTGGTCGCCGCGGAACATGACCGGGACCCCGGCTAACGCTCCGGCTAGCAGAAAAAACCACAGGCGCGTGATCTTCCCGATTTCGGAAACCAGTATCGTGATGAGAGCAACGGGAGCCGCAAATATTCCTGCCATTGCGGCGAACATGGGCAGATAGCCGATCTGGTTCTGGGTGTCCTCTTGCCAGGTCACACCTTCCATCAGCGGCTGACCGATGTTCATGAGGCTGCCGATCAGGAATATGCCCAGCGCGGCGGCGAAGCAGGCAGCGACATAGCCGAGCAGGATGCGGATGAATGTCTTCAGACCTGACTTGATGACCTCCAATGCAATCTCCTCTGCTCAGGGCTTCACATGTGATGATTAACTCAGCCCAAACCTGCAGAAAATGGTGTGAAGACACTATTCTCGGATGATAAAAGACTTGTTGAGAAAGCCACCATCAGAATGCGTTCCGGCGCTGGTTGCATGGGCGACTGCGTTGAGAATGGTCCTTGAAGTCGGGCCAGCCGTTGAAAAGTAATATCTGGATTCTGGCCCAAATCGCTTGTGCCAAAGAACATTCTAACCGTCACTCGGACAGATCGGCATCGGTACCCTGTCGCTATTGCTCAACTTCCAGTGATGTCAGCAGCAGACTTGCGCGGCGGAGCAGGTGTTTGCTCGCGCGCATAATGTTCGAGGCTGGAGAGAGACGGTCCATAATCTTCCGTTGGCGCACTTAAATATTTCGGGTCGATGGCTTTCGCAGCATCAATAATATCTTGCGGAATATGGTCCCAATGATCCCAGGCACCTTGGTCGCAGACATACACACAATGGCCTGGTGCCTGATCCATCAGCAACCAGGGGAACCAGGGCGTTATCCGCGTCCATGTTCCGGTAAATGATACGGACCTGTTGTCGGGGTCGCCCAGTTGATTGCGGTCAAAGAAATAGTTGAAGGCCTCGGTGACCTGCGTCATCGGCCCCGGGGATTCTCGCGGCCATTTGTCTGGCTTCAAGGCCGAGGGATACAGGAGATGTATGTCACGGGACATCAAAACAGTGTCTCCCATTTCCTGCCAATTGAGCAGAAACGGAATCTTTTGCGCATCTTCCGTGTTCAGGCCACCATATTTTGGCGCGCTCCGCGCATATTGCGATACCGTGAAGTTAAAAGGATCATTGGCAATTGGCACGACCTTGACCGTTTCCCCCGTATAAGGGTTCTCCATAC
>JBCBZY010000324.1:0-3187 GCA_039815115.1 Pseudomonadota bacterium
CAGCGGAGATCATCGAGCAGCTTGATCAGCCGCGTGCGATGGCATCCGCCGTGCAGCAGACCGCTGAAGAGCTGGGCCTATTGGTGCGGACGCCCGTATCGCTGAAAAGCGAAGAGGCGCAGGCGGAATTTGCTGCACTCAACGCAGATGCCGCGGTCGTGGCGGCCTACGGGCTGATCCTGCCGCAAGCGATTCTGGATGCGCCCGCGCGCGGGTGCCTGAACATTCACGGGTCGCTTCTCCCGCGATGGCGCGGTGCGGCTCCTGTTCAGCGCGCAATACTCGCCGGGGATGCAGAAACCGGGATTACCCTCATGCAGATGGAAGCCGGACTGGATACCGGGCCGATGTTGTTGAAATCGACAACGTCGACTGCCGGAAAAACCGCGGGTGAACTGACCGTAGAACTGGCTGTTATCGGCGCAGAACTGATGGTCCGCTATCTGGCGCAGACGGAAGATTTCCCGCCAGAAGCGCAGGATGACGATCAAGCCACCTATGCCAGCAAGATCAACAAGGAGGAGGCACGGCTCGACTTTGATCAGTCTGCCACTCAGGTCGAACGACAGATTCGGGCGTTCAATCCGATGCCGGGTGCGTTTTTCAAACATGAGGGCGCGCGGTTTCGTATTCACGCAGCCGATGTCACGGAAGGCAAAGGCACTCCTGGTACCGTTCTGGATGACCAACTTGCCATTGCCTGCGGTGATGGTGCGATCCGTCCCACCATCATTCAGAAAGCGGGGCGGCCCAAAATGCCGTTGGCGGACTTCCTGAACGGGATCACCATCGCACCGGGAACCAGTTTGCAGTGACCCGATTCGCCATCACACTGGAATATGATGGCCGTCCCTTCATGGGCTGGCAGCATCAGGACCACGGACCGAGCGTACAGCAATCGGTTGAGCGAGCGATCAGGACCATCACCCAGCAGGGTATCCGTGTTTTCGCGGCCGGGCGCACGGATGCCGGAGTCCACGCGCTGGGTATGCGGGCACATTTTGATCTGGAGACACGGCTCAACACTTTCCGATTGATGGAAGGTCTGAACGCGGGACTTCGGCCCGATCCGGTCGCCGTGCTGACTTGCGATGAAGTCGACGAAGAATGGCACGCGCGCTTTTCCTGCATCGGCCGGCGCTATGTCTACAAGATCATCAACCGGCGCGCGCCGCTGACTCTGGACAAGGGACAAGCCTGGCGCGTGGTGCGACCGCTGGATGTCACGGCCATGCATCAGGCGGCGCAATGCCTTGTCGGCCAGCATGATTTCACCACCTTCAGGTCGACCCAGTGTCAGGCGAAAAGTCCGGTCAAGACACTGGACAGCATTTCGATCAGCCGGTTCGGCGAGGAAATCGAAGTCGAGGTGGCGGCCAGATCCTTCCTCCATCACCAGGTGCGGTCTATGGTTGGGAGCCTCGCGATGGTTGGCGAAGGCAAATGGAGTGCCAACGACCTGCGCAATGCACTGGAAGCGAAAGATCGCAAGGCGCTGGGCCATAATGCCCCGCCTGACGGGCTCTATTTCGTGGAAGCCTTTTACCCGCAGTCAGAGGCTGAATAGTTTTTTCAGCGAGCGGTCCAGCATCAGCAATTGCCACAACAGGCGGCTATTGTCTGAACGTCCGGAAATATGATCCTCCGCCACTTTTAACAGGGACGAGCTGTCAAACCAGCCCATGCGTCCCAATGCCCCGGCGGAAGCGATGTTACGCGCTTCCTCGGCAAGCGGTCCGCGAAACCATTGGGCTAGCGGCGTGACAAAGCCCATTTTAGGGCGGTACAATATGTCCTCGGGCAAATAGCGCTCCATCGACTTCTTCAGGAGATATTTGCCCGTTCGGCCGCGTACCCGGGACTTGACCGGTAGTTTCGCGGCAAATTCCATCAGGCGATAGTCGAGCAGCGGCTCGCGTGCCTCAAGGCTGACCGCCATGCTGGTCCGGTCGGTCTTGGTCAGGATATCCCCGGGCAGCCACATTTTCATATCAGCATATTGCGCCTGATCCAGACCATTGCGCGCGGGCGCCTGTTGCATCAGATCGATCATCCGCGCTTCGCCCTGATATCCCCCCAGATTGCGCTGCATCTCATCCGAGTAGATCTCAGACCGACCTTGCGGCGTCGTGACACCGACGGCCTCGGAATATCCTTCCGCTCCTGATCTGGAGAGCGACAGTAAAGTCGATTTGGCGCGCAGGGGACGCGGGGCCCAGTCCGCTTTGGGCCACATCCGCCCCAGCCAGCCTAAAGCGGGTCCACGGAACGATTGTGGCAATAAAGATCGCACGCGTTCTTCCGCATTGTGAAACACATGCCTGCGGTAACCAGCAAAGGCTTCGTCCGCGCCATCACCTGACAGCGCCACCGTGACTTTCTCCCGGGCCAGTTCGCAAACCCGGTAGGTTGGCAAGGCGGACCCATCGGCAAAAGGCTCATCAAAATGGTCGGCCAGAACATCGATCAGACTGAAATCGTCGGCCGCCACGACCCGGCTGCGGTGGTCTGTCTGAAATCGCTCGGCAATGACTTTCGCATAGGCGGTTTCATCAAGCGAGGCCTGATCGAACCCGATCGTGCAGGTCTTGACCGGATGCCGCGTCTGCTCTGCCATCAGGGCGACGACGGCACTGCTGTCGACCCCACCCGACAGGAACGCCCCCAGCGGAACATCGGAAATCATCCGCGAGCCAACCGCTTCCTTCATCAAGGCAAGCAATTCTTCCTCGAGATCGGAGGCGGAAGCCTTGCTCCGCTGGCTGAAATCCATGTCCCAGTAGCGAACCGGGTCCGGTTCTGGCTTACCCTGCTGAAGCAGCACGTAGCTTCCCGCCGGCAGTTTCTTCACGCCTTTTAGCAGTGACGTCTGATCGGGAACATAGCCAAATGCCAGATAGTCATCGACCGCCCGAATTTCCGGTTCGCGCCGAAGCAACGGATTAGCGAGAAGTGCCTTCAGTTCGGAGCCGAACAGCACGCTTCCATCAGACACAGGCGCGTAGAATAGAGGCTTCACCCCCAGCCGGTCGCGAGCAAGAAACATCGTCTTGTCGCGCTGGTCATAGAGGGCAAAGGCAAACATGCCATTGAGCCGCTTGAGACAGTCCGTCCCCCATTGCCGCCACGCATAGAGAATGACCTCGGTGTCGCAATCCGTGACAAACTCATGTCCCAGCGCTTCCAG
>JBCBZY010000116.1:0-8099 GCA_039815115.1 Pseudomonadota bacterium
CGAACCGGGCGCGCTGATCGGCTTTGCCGGGCAGCGGGTGATCGAGAACACCATCCGCGAGAAACTGCCGGACAATTTCCAGACCGCGGAATATCTGCTTGAGCACGGGATGATCGACCGGGTGGTCCACCGCAAGTATATGCGCAAGGAACTGGCCCGGACGATGGACTATCTGATGGCCTGGAAAAGCGCTGCTTAAGTCCCCCTCCCGCTTGCGGGAGGGGAGTTTTGTAGTCCTCTGGCTTCGTCCGGGGGATGAAGCTGCAACAAAACTGGGAGGGAAAATCTTTGATGGATATCACCTCGCCTTCCTCAATTCACGCCCTCCCCCGACCCCTCCCGCAGGCGGGAGGGGAGTAGATGCCCGACGGCGCAAGTTCGGATCATCCGGCGGTTCAGAAACAGCTCGACCGGTTGTCGTTGTTGTCGCCCGGACGCGACATACTCGGCCTGGACCGCATTTCCGCCGTGATGAAGAAACTCCGCAACCCCCACCACCGGTTGCCGCCTGTTTTTCATGTTGCTGGTACCAATGGCAAAGGTTCCACCTGTGCCTTCCTCCGTGCAGCGATCGAGGCGGAAGGGCTGAAATGCCATGTCTATACCAGCCCCCATCTCGTCCGCTTCAACGAACGCATCCGGCTCGCCGGGCATCTGATCGAAGACGATTATCTCGCCGAATTGCTGGAACAGGTTCTGGACGCGAGCAGCGACATCGCGCCCAGTTTCTTCGAAACCACCACCGCAGCAGCACTTCTCGCCTTCGCAGATACCCCGGCGGATGCCTGCATCCTCGAGGTTGGTCTGGGCGGCCGACTCGACGCGACAAATATCATTGATCATCCAGTTGCTACGGGGATCGCGGCGCTGGGTATCGATCACGAGAGCTTTTTGCTTGCTCCCGAAAAAGGCACGCCGTCCGAACCGATCGTGCGCATCGCCTGGGAGAAAGCGGGCATTGCCAAGAAGAGTGTGCCGCTTTTGACCCAGCACTATCCGGAGAAAATGGATGACGTGATCGCGGCCCATTGCGACAATGTCGGCGCGCATTTTCTGCCGCGCGGGGAAGAATGGCATGCGGCGATTTACGAAGCTCAGTTGCACTATCGCGACGCCCATGGCCGGGTAAATCTTCCCCTGCCCGATCTGGTCGGATCGCATCAGGCTGACAATGCAGCCCTCGCCGTCGCCATGTTGCGCCATCAGGATGCCGTACAGGTCTCCGAAAGTGCCCTGAAAGCTGCGATGGGATGGGCGCAGTGGCCGGGGCGGATGCACATGCTCCTGTCTGGTCCGCTGACGTCATTGCTTCCCGGAGATGCCGAGATCTGGGTTGATGGCGGCCACAATGTCAGTGCCGGACTGGCGCTCGCCAAACATTTCGCCGATCATGAAGCGGGATCGATCCACCTGATTATTGGCATGCTGGCAAACAAGAATGTGTCGGCGATCCTGTCACCCCTCAAAGACAAACTGGCCAGCGTTACCGTCGTTCCGGTCGCCGGACATGACTCGCACCCGGCCAGCGCGTTCAGTGAATTTCGCGGCCAGCTCAGTGAGTCCGCAGACACGGCCGAAGCCCTTGAGCGCTTGAAAGTGGATGCCAATGCAACCGTTCTGATATCCGGCTCGCTATATCTCGCCGGCGATGTGCTCAGGGCCAACCACCAAGTACCCGACTAGCCGCGTTCGAGCTGCTTCAGCTCCTTTTGCGCCCATTCGACAATCGCCCGGTCATCATCCAGCTGGGCGTGGGACATACGCTTCGCGAGCGAGCACAATTCCGTCAGCTGCTCTGCCGCGCGAGCTTCATCGCCCATTTGGAGCAGTAGCGCCGCATAATGGCCTCGCGCTTCAATGCCCGAGACCTTCTCGATGACTGCACCGAAAATCCTGTCGGCTTCTTCAAATTGCCCCAGTTCGGCGTGGATACGGGCTTTCAATATTTCGCGCTGGCCGTTTTCCGTAGCCACCGCCACCGGGGCAATCGGCTTGATGATGTCGAGAGCTTTCGCCGCCTCGCCAGACTCAAACAAGGCCCGCGCATATTTGACCAGTGTCCGGTCGTCATTGCCATGCGGTTTGGCAATAATCTCGGCATAGCATTCGGCCGCTTCATCAAACCGCCCGCTCTCCGCCAGCGCATCCGCGAGTTGCACGTGATTGGTCAGACTGTCCGTCAGCACGAGCCGTTCCCGCGCCTCGCGTATCTCGCGGTCGGGATCGACTTTCTGGATCGCCTTTTTCTTGGCATAGCGCATATGCCGGTTGCCGGTCAGATCCGGCAGAATCTCGAGAAGGAAATAGGCCGCGCTCCCGGCAAGGGGCAGAAAGATAATCGCCGTCAGCCAAAGCTTGTTGCGCCCGGTTTTCATAAGATGCACGACGCATAATATCTGGATCAATATGGTCAGTATGAACCAGGGCATGGGTCGTCAGTCGTCCCCTGCATGAGCACTGCCCGCTGTACCGAGCGAACGGTCGACCAGTCCCGACCGGACCATCAGCCAGAAGATGATCACACCCGGCAAAGCCAGTACGGTGGTGAGCAGGTAGAAATTGATATAGCCCATGCCTTCGATCAGCGAACCCGCCGTTGTCCCGGTGAGGAACCGGCCCAATATGCTGGCCGCAGCCGACAGAAGTGCGAACTGGGTCGCCGTGAACTGCAGGTTGCAAAGCGCGGACAGATAGGCGACCACCGCCACGCCGCCGACACCGCTGGCGAAATTTTCAAACCCGATGGCAGCAGCCATGCCCCAGTTGCTGTGCCCGGCAGCGGCGAGGCCAGCGAAGGACAGGTTACTGACCATCATCAGGATCAGACTGAGCATCACCGCTTTTTTCATGCCGAGTTTGGAGTAAACCATCCCGCCGACGAAAATCCCGATAAGAAAGGCGAAAAAGCCCAGACTGACATCGTAAAAGGCGATTTCGTCATTGGTGAAGCCCAGATCCTCGAACAGCAGCCGAAAAGTGAGATTGGCCAGCGTATCTCCGATCTTGTGCACCAGCACGAAGAGCAGCACGACAATGGCACCCGAGCGTTTGAAGAACTCGGCAAGCGGACTGATATAGGCAATCGCGGCTTCGATCGGTCCTTTTAGCGGTTGCGGTTCCTGCCTTCGCGCCGGTTCACCCATGAAAAGCCCCGTGAAAAAGGCGAAAAGCGCAAAAAAGGCAACGACAAAATAGGCCATCGACCAGCCAAACCGATCGGCAATCACCAAGGCCACTGCCCCTGCTGCCGCTGCACCGATCCGCCAGCCATATTGCGACATGCCGGAGCCGACGCCGAGTTGCTCAGGTTCGAGCAGTTCGATGCGATAGGCATCGATTACAATATCAAAAGTGGCACCGGCCACACCGACCATGATCGCGGCGACGGCCACAGCCCCGATATTGGCGGTGGGATCGAGCGAACCCAGATACATGATCGAGAACATCACTAGGGCTGCGGTGAACCAGAGCCACGACACGCGCTGGCCAAATCTGCCGATCAGCGGCAATTTGACGGCATCGATCACGGGGGCCCATAGCCATTTGAAATTATAGGCCAGGAATGTCAGCGCGAATGCTGTGACAGTTGATTTTTCTATCCCGGCCTGAGCAAGGCGAGTCGTCAGTGTTGCCGCAATCATGGCAAATGGGAAACCCGAGGAAACTCCCAGAAAAAGGGCGGCCAGCGGCGCAGGTTCGCTATAAGGCCGGACGCCTTCCGGTAAAAATCCCCGCCATCCCAGATCGGTTGATTTTTCCGTCACGCCTTACTCCTCCCGAACTACCCGGGAGAAACATTAGCGGCTAAAATGCCGATTGCCAGCGGGAACTTGCTGACCGCTCTCAGATATCGAGCAGCTTGGCGCCCACAATAGCCCCGGCATTGGGACGCTGAACGATGACGGCATATTTATCGGCACCGAAAATGTTCAGATTTTCTGCGGGTATCGTGAAACTGACCGACTTGCCGGTCCAGCTGCCGAGATTGCGTTCATCCTTTACGACATTGGTGTAATGCAGTTTGCGACCGCCATTTACGCCGCGACCCACCTGCACCGTTTCCGATGATTTCAGCGCGAGCAGCGAGACGCCCGCCATATATTCGGTCTCACCGTTGATTGTGACCGTCACTCCGCTTTTGTCGCGATCAATCTTGATCTCCGGTCCTGCCGCGCGCTTGGCCTGCCGGACGAGCGAGCGGATATTTCCTTCGCGCGATCCCACGGCTCCACCGCCGCCATTGATCACCACTTGCGGGGTGTAGACACCTGAGCCGATATTGCCCTTGCTGGCATAAGCCCGCTGCAGCCGGGTATTGTCTTCCCGCGCCAGCGTGTCTTTCCAGCCGAGCCGGTCCCAATAGGTTACAGGACGCGAAATCACCAGCAGGGAGCTGTCTTTTGCCAGCCGTGAGGCGAGCATATCTGCAGGGGGACAAGACGAGCATCCCTGGCTGGTGAAAAGTTCGACGACGACAGGATTGGGGGATTGGGAGACGTCATCGACGGGGTTCGCGGGTGTCGCACTCCGTGAGAAAGCTGCCGTTTCCACTTGCGCGGACGACTGGCTTGCCTGAAATCCGAAAAAGCCGGCAACGGCAGCGCCGGCAATCAGCGAAGGCAAGATAAGTTCACGCATATTTCATTCTCCAACGGGGTACTGTCCGGTCATTCGGCCTGTCTGGCAGAAAGGTTACGATTGCAGCGCAAATAAAATTCGGCCATGCGGGCGCTATGAATGACCGTCCGCCAAAAAAGACTTATCGCGCGAAACCCACGCGTGGCGCCAAGGCTCCGGCCAAGCCCGCTGCCGTGCCCGATCCGAATGTACGCGAGGGGCAGCGCATTGCCAAATTGCTCGCCAGAGCCGGTGTCGCCTCCCGGCGCGAAATCGAGCGGATGATCGATGCGGGGCGTATCGAGTTGAACGGCACGCCCGTCGAGCATCCCTCGCTGCTGCTCAAGAATCTGACCGGGATCACGGTGGACGGCAAACCGGTGGCGGAACCCTCTCCTGCCAAGCTGTTCCGCTTTCACAAGCCCAATGGCGTGATCACGGCCGAACGCGATGCCTCGGGCAAGCGCACCGTTTATGATGTACTGCCTCAGGACATGGAGCGGATCATGCCGATCGGCCGACTCGACATGAACACTGAAGGCTTGTTGCTCATGACTACCGATGGCGGATTCAAGCGGGAAATGGAGCTTCCGAAAAACGGCATTGAGCGCACCTATCGCGCCCGGACTTTCGGCGATGTCACGCAAAACCAGCTGGAAGAGCTGTACAAGGGCATTACCGTGGAGGGCATGCATTACGGCCCGATCACCGCCAATCTGGAGCGCCGGACGGGACGCAACCAGTGGATCGAGATGACCCTCACCGAAGGCAAGAATCGCGAAGTGCGCCGGGTGCTCGAGCATCTCGGTCTCAAGGTTTCCCGCCTGATTCGGACCAGCTACGGTCCGTTCCTGCTGGACGACCTCGAAAAAGGTGCTATCGAACCGGTCCGGAGGCATGATCTGGTCAAATTTCGCAAGACGCTGAGCTGATGCGGATTATTGCGGGAGACTGGCGCGGCCGGAAAATTGTGGCCCCGAAAGGGGATACAACCCGGCCAACGGCAGACCGGACCCGCGAACGCCTGTTTTCCATGCTGACCAGCCGTCTCGGGGATTTTGCGGATTTGCAGGTGCTGGACCTGTTTTCCGGTTCTGGTGCTCTGGGACTGGAGGCGCTGTCCCGCGGCGCGGCCCATTGCACCTTTGTCGAACAGGATCGTGAAGCGCTGGTGGCTCTGGAGAAGAACATATCCACGCTGAATGCCGGGGACAGAACCGACATCCGGATCGGGTCCGTGCTCGCTCTTGGTCCGGCCCGTCAGGCTTTTGACCTGATACTGATGGATCCGCCTTATGAAACGGGAGCTGGCGCTGTTGCACTGGACAAGCTCGGCCGACTGGGATGGTTCGCTCCCTCGGCGTGGATTGCCTTAGAAACGTCTCGCCGCGAGGATATCGCAGTCAGGGGTTTTACCACGGATGTCGTGCGTGACAGTGGAAAAGCCCGGATTACCATCGTCCGCCCCGAGCCAGCGGACCCTCAAATCGGGGACTAGCCGCCCATCATTGTCGTGATGGAAGCAGTTTCGACATGATCAAATTGGATCGCGCTGAATGCTGCGGTGGATGCCATCATCAATGTCGCAATAATAGCGCTTGTTGTCAGTCGCTTGCTCATGGGGAGATCCTTGATCAATTTTTTGTTGCTGATCTCCAAATGGTGCATCGCAACAAAGAAAACAACCTGCCCTTTGGGTCATGTCCATTTTATCAGTCGGTCACCGCACGACAATCTGCCCCTTCATGCCAAAGCCGCTGTGCAGAAAACGGGAGCAATTCAACTTGTAGGTCGCGGCAGCGCCGGTTTTCAGGCGAATCGCCACCGTTTCCCCTTTGGAAACTTCCACCCGGCCTTTCCGGATCAGGCCGCTGTCATCAGGGTGGATGCTGGCGGCATCAAAAAAGTCCCGCGCACTGAAATTGTGGCCGCCCGATGATGTGTTTTTCAGCTGCAACACATAATCCTTGCCGCTCTCAAACTCTATGTTTTCCGGCGTAAAGGCAAAGCTGGTGAGCTCCACCGTCACGGCATCCGCGTCGGCATTGATGGTGTCGTTGGCGAGAATAGGTACTGCCGCCAAGACAAGAAAGATCGCAACAAAAAAGCTGGTCAGATCACTTCGAAACATAATCCATCTCCATACAGCCCCCTGCATGATTGGCGTCGCCCTATTGCAGAACATCGACACGTTGATTTGCGATAAGGCAATCATGCCACATTCTTCCCCTTGTCGCACGCTTATTTGTTCCCTAATCGTTCACCCATGACCGATCCCGTCAACACACCGCCAAAAGGCGATCCGCCCTATGTACAGGGGCTGAACCCACCGCAGCGGGATGCCGTGCTGACAACCGAAGGTCCGGTGCTGGTTCTCGCGGGTGCCGGAACCGGAAAAACTGCCGCTCTCACCCGTCGGCTGGCGCATATTGTCTATTCGCGCAACGCGTGGCCGAGCGAGATTCTCGCGGTGACCTTCACCAACAAGGCTGCGCGGGAGATGAAGGAACGGATTGCCGCCATTGTCGGCGAAGCGTTTGAGGGCATGCCCTGGCTCGGCACCTTTCACAGCATCGGCGCCAAAATGCTGCGCCGCCATGCCGAACTGGTCGGACTGCAGAGCAATTTCACCATTCTTGACACCGACGATCAGCTGCGCCTCCTGAAACAGCTGATCCAGGCCGCCGAGCTGGACGAGAAACGCTGGCCGCCGCGGATGCTGGCCGGGCTGATCGATCAATGGAAAAATCGGGGCCTCAATCCCCAGGATCTCGATGCGAATGAAAGCGAGCGCTATGCCAATGGCCGCGGCCAGGAATTTTACGCCCAATATCAGGACCGGCTGAAGGCGCTCAATGCCTGCGATTTTGGTGACTTGCTGCTACACATCCTCAATCTTCTCAAGACCGATCGCGACATCCTCCGGCACTATCAGGAGCGGTTCAAATATATCCTGGTCGACGAATATCAGGACACCAACTCCAGCCAGTATCTGTGGCTGCGGCTGCTTGCCCAGGAACGCAAGAATATCTGCTGCGTCGGTGATGACGACCAGTCCATCTATTCCTGGCGCGGCGCAGAAGTCGCCAATATCCTGCGGTTTGAAAAGGATTTTCCCGAAGCCAAAGTGGTCAAGCTGGAGCAGAATTACCGGTCCACGCCGCATATATTGGCTGCCGCATCGGGTCTGATCAACCACAATAGCGGACGGCTCGGCAAGACGTTATGGACCGAAGAGGAAGAGGGCGACAAGGTCCAGATTGTCGGGGTTTGGGACGGCCCCGAGGAAGCCCGGCGCACCGGCGACGAGATTGAGGCGCTGCAGCAATTGAAGCAGGTGTCGCTCAACGATGTCGCCATTCTTGTCCGCGCCCAGTTCCAGACCCGCGAGTTTGAGGATCGTTTCATCGCGATCGGCATGCCGTACAAGATAATCGGTGGCTTCCGCTTCTACGAACGGGCCGAAATCCGCGATGCCCTCG
>JBCBZY010000357.1:0-2684 GCA_039815115.1 Pseudomonadota bacterium
CACGAGCATCGTCAAGATACGCTGCAGATTTTCTTCCTGGATATCGATCCGCGCTTCCAGCTGTGCGACTCTTTCTGCCAAGGCCCGCACTTCACCCGCGTCCGTGACGGAAGCAGCAACTGCATGATCCGCCGGCGCCGAAACGGCGGCAACGGGCGGTTTCGCCGGCTGTACCTTTTCCTGAACCTGCGGCACGGTTTGCGCGGGTTCTGTCGCCACCGACCGAAGCGAAACAACTTCATGCTCCTCCGGTTCGATTTCAGGCTGCGCCGGAACATCCGGCCCACTGTTTTCGGAAATCTCTTCCTGCGGAGCTGATGTCAGCGGCGGCAATTCCGGTTCGATCTTTTTTGCCGGCTTTTCCATCAACGGGCGTTTGGGAGGTTCTGCTGCGATTTCCTCTTCAGGAACACCACCAGCGATATCCACTTCCTCGCCATTCAGATCCGCGAGCACGCGTCCAACCAGAGTCTGATCAATCAGTTCTGCCTGTTCAACGGAACCCATCAGCAAAACCCGACTCATCAGCGTATTGATCTTGCGCGGAACGCCGCCGGTCTCACTGTACAGAAGGCGAAATACGTCAGACGTGATCTTTGGCCTTCCGGTCCATCCGCTCTTGGACAGACGATGGGTGATGTAAGGCTCGATTTCTTCCTTTTCCATCGGCTCCAGATGATGATGCGCAATCACGCGCTGACGGAGCTGTTCGAGACGATCAGACTGTTGCAGATTGTCCCGAAACTCAGGCTGGCCGAGCAGGAAAATCTGCAGCAGTGCCTGGCCGCCGAGCTGAAAATTCGAGAGCATGCGCAATTCTTCCAGCGCATCGGTCTGGAGATTCTGGGACTCGTCCACAATCAGCAGACAGCGCCGCCCAGCCCTCGCTTCACTATGGAGGAATTCCTCAAGCGCGCTCAACAGCTGTGCCTTGTCCATGCCGTCAGTTTCAATGTCGAAGTTATTGGCAGCAATCCGGACAATATCGCGGCTGTCGAGCTTGGTCGTAACAATATTCGCGGCCGTCAGGCGAGCCTCGTCAATCGTCGACATCAGATGGCCGACCAGCGTCGTCTTGCCAGCACCGACATCTCCGGTGATGACAATGAAACCCTCGCCCTGGGCAAGTCCATATCCCAGATAGGACAACGCCTTCCGATGGGTCACGCTCTCGAAATAATAATGCGGATCCGGCGTCAGCTGAAAGGGCCGACTTCTCAGTCCATAGAAATTCTCATACATCCGGGGTTCTCCCACCAATCCGAAAATGATTATCGTCAGAAGTCATAGCGCAGCCCCAGCAATGCGGATGCCGTCAACTCGCTCTCGAAGCCATCCTGATGGAAGCTGTCGAGGCCCACCGCAGCCGTACCCTGCAGTCCCGGCAGGAACTGGTAGTAATAGGCTGCATTGGTGCCCAGCCCCAGGACATCGCCCGCTCCAGGGAAGCCGCTGTCAAACAGATTTGCATAGACATTGGCATCGAAGCTGGAACGCGCGTTGATTTCCTTGCCGACGAAGAAATTCGCATAGTAGTTTTCATCAACCAGACCGTCGATGTTCGCGACGCCGCCCGTTTGCGAAGCGAAGAAACGGCGGCGCGTATATCCGACGCCGATACCGGTGCTCCAGCCCGCGCGTGCATAGGTCAATTGACCATTCACACCACGTGCCCGGAATGACGAGGACGCTGCGGATTGCAAGGCATCGTTAAAGCAGAAACTGCTGGTCTGCCCGAATGCGCAGCCGTTAAACTCCCCGCTGAGCGGGTTGCGGTTGCTGACAAAACTCGTGCCTAGATTGGCGAGATTGTCATTCAGCAACCCGCCAAAACCGGAAACCGTATCATAGACGGCTATGCCCAGAGAAGTATTCTCATTAGGCTGATACCCAAGGCTTCCGTAATAGGTCGTACTGCCATAGCGGCGGCCGACACGGGCCTCGAGAGATGTCCGGCGGCTAGGACGCCACAGAACACCGGCATCCCAAATGATTCCGTCCTGATCATAGGCAAGCAGACGCGGTGAAGCCGGGTCGGTGACGACACGCCCGTCATTTCCGATGACCGGATCACCATTGACGTCGCGCAACGCGTCGCGTTCGGAAATCTCGATATCTTCATAACCAACGCCACCCACCAGTGCGAGGGTGGGAGAAACTGGCACAGTCACATCCGCGCGCACATATTTTTCCTCGAACCGCTGATCGAGCTGATCCGCATCTTCGCGCTCGTAACCACCGCTCACCGCCCAGCCAACAGGCAGAGGTCCCGGACGCATGCCGATGCTGGCATTGGCCGAATGGGTCACGCTGTCATCAAACACATCAATCGCGGGCTGTCCGGGCGCCAGAACGATGGCGTCATCGGCTTCTACCTTGGTATAGCCGACGCGGTAGTTTGCCGCGATATCGAGCGCACCCACATTGGTTGCCAGCGACGGCCCCGCATAGACCGAGTAAACTTGGGTCAGATTGTCAAAGTCCCCCACCGTATTGGACGGTGCTTCACCGCGGATGTCCACGCGGCTGCGGGTCGCAATTCCGCCCGCTTCCAGAGACAGCACATTGGGCACAACCTGTACGCTCCCGCGCGCCAGACCACTCAGAATGTCGTCGTCGCCAATATTGTCCTGATAGAAAAACCGGCGTTCGTAACGCAGGCTGACCTGCGCCTCTGCCTGGCG
>JBCBZY010000110.1:0-8536 GCA_039815115.1 Pseudomonadota bacterium
GCCAAACGGCTCAGCGACATGCAAAAGGCGACGGATGCGATTGCCGGCGGTGACCTTAACGCGCGAGTGGCGACCAAGGGCATGGATGAAATTGCTGCGATGGGTGAAGATATCAATACCATGGCAGCAAGTCTTGCCAAGCTGGACGGTACGCGCAGACGATGGCTGGCCGAAATTGGGCATGAGCTGAGGACACCATTGACCGTGCTGGTCGGAGAGCTCGATGCGCTTCAGGATGGCGTTCGGCCCATCAATATGGCGGCCGTACAATCCTTGTCGGATGAGGCCAAATTGCTAAGCCGTCTCGTCGAAGATCTCCATTTCCTGGCAATTTCCGATCTGTCCGGACCGCCGTGCAAATTCGAGCAAACGGATGCGGTTATGTTGATCAAAAATGTTGCGGAACGCTTCGCACCACAACTGGAAAGGGCTGGACTGCAGCTGGATGTTGATCTCGAGGCATGTAAATCCATACCTGTATATTGGGACCAGACCCGGATTGAACAATTACTCGGCACACTGCTGACCAATTCCGAGCGTTATACCGATGCCCCCGGCACCGTGCGGATTGGCCTGGAGCGCGCGGACGAGGCGGTGATCATCACAATCGAAGACAGCGCACCCGACGTGCCAGCGAAACATCTGCCGCACTTGTTTGAACCGCTCTACAGGCTTGATGAAGCCAGAAACCGTGCCACCGGCGGCAGCGGTTTGGGACTCGCCGTTAGCCTAACGATTGTTAGCGCGCACAGTGGGACAATAACGGCAGCGCCGTCATCTCTGGGCGGACTTTTGGTTGAGGTGCGATTGCCGATGGAAAGTGATGCATGAAAAAAACCCGAAAAATTAAAGGGCGAACTGTTTTTGTCGTGGAAGATGATCGCAAGATATCCGGCATATTGGAGGATTATCTGCGCAGCGCGGGACATGAACCACGCTGTTTCTACGATGGTCGATCAGTGGCCGACATGGTCCGCAAGGAAGAACCAGCGGCGGTGATCCTGGATATCATGCTCCCGGCTGGTGATGGTCTGACCATCTGTCATAAACTGCGCGAATTTAGCGCAGTGCCGGTGCTGATGCTCACTGCGAAAGTCGAGGAAATTGACAAGATAAACGGCCTTGCTTTTGGCGCAGATGACTATGTCACCAAGCCCTTTAGTGCACAGGAAGTCATTGCCCGGGTCAACGCGATGATCCGGCGGGCCGAAGGACGGATTACCAATAATCCTGCAGGGCATGTCTATATGGTTGATGACGCTGGCCAGCGCGTGGCGTGGCATGGTGAATGGCTGGAGCTGTCACCTTCAGAGTTCCGCATATTGGCGGTGATGATGAAAAGGCCAGGTCGGGTTTTTTCGCGCGATCAGTTGCTTGATGCGCTGGGCAATCATGCGCTCGACAGCGGCGATCGGGCAATTGACAGCCATATAAAGAACATCCGCCGCAAGCTGACATCAGTCGATCCGAAGGCGCGGTGTATCGGATCGGTTTATGGATCAGTTTACCGGTTAGAGCCGGAATAAACCAATGATCGATAGCAGATAAAGGCCAGCGCCTCCCGACGGGGTCAAACAGCCGCAATACGCTGAGCCAACAGAATGAACCCGAAAGTTATTGCAGTGATCGATGCAAATTGCGGCGCTCGTTCAGCGATTTTCACATTCCCGAACTTGCGGCAAATCGCAACCAAAAGCAGCAACCCGCCGAGAAACAGGAACTGGCCCAGTTCAATGCCGATATTAAAACCTGCAAGGGTTGCGACCAGATTTCCAGCGTTGTTGGTCATCGCGCCGATCGCAGATCCAAAGCCAAAGCCGTGGATCAAACCACAGGCAAATATCACGCCGATCCGGGTCCAGCCGATTGCTGCAACATTGCGGTTCCGGTAAGCAAGGTTGAACAGCGCCATTAGCACTATGCTCGCGGCTATCGCAGGTTCGACAATATCTGGCGATATGCGAAAAATATCGAGTGCCGAAACCGTCAATGTTATGCTGTGGGCAACAGTAAAGCTGGTCACAACGCTAACCCAATAGCGCCACCCCGCACCCGCAATGATGATGGTCAACAGAAACAACAGATGATCTGCGCCAATGAGGATATGCTCGCTGCCAATCCGGATGTAATCCAGAAAAATAGACCAGCCGCCGCGGAAAAACTGATGGGCGGTTACGTCAGGTCGCAAGATCGCGACCTCCGAAACACCATCTAAAGTGGCTTTGACCGTCATCTGCTGTTCGTCGGGACCGGTCCCGAACAAATCGGTCATGAGAACGGGATTTTCCGGAACGGCCGGAAAATTCATCCGATGCATGATGACGATATGGTCAGACGCCATTTGCCCACCGCCGCCGTCGGGTGCCATGATCCAGGACAGTACCGATGTACCGCCTTCTCCTTCATTCGTGACTGTAAATCGATCAGCAAATTGTTGCTTTATACTCCGGTCATGCCTCTGAATTTCCTGCGCGGTCAGCTTGCCATTGCCATCGTCATCCACATCCTTCAGCGCCGACACCGGCACGGAAACGACAAAGAAGGCTGCATTATCGACAATGTTCATCGTCGCATTTTGCTTGGGCAGCAGATGAGCCTGCGCACTGCTGGCCAACATGAGCAGCTCCAGCATGAGCAACCATGGGACCACAAGGAACCGACTGGTCATTTACGACCTTCCTCCGCCACGCGGAGGACGGTTGCCGCGACCACGGCCTTGTCCACGCTGACCGCGGCCTTCACCTCTGCGGCGCGCGGCTGGCTGACTATCGACAGAGCCTTTCACGCAGCGTTGCAGAAACGGATAGGTGTCGGTCGCATAGTAATGATAGATTCCGGTCGGGAAGTCCGGCGTCACACCAAAACGGCCATTGCATTCATCCAGGTCACCAAAACCAGCGACATATTCATAGTCCTGACTGAATGCGCCCATTGGTATCACGCCGGCACTCGGGCGATCAGCATCGGGAACAGACTTTAGCCGGTAACTCGATTTCATGGCACGCAAGGGGCTCGTGCTATATTTGGGGTCCGCATAACCATAGCGCGCATAAACGGGAAAACCGTCAGCGGCCCAGCCGATAAGCTGCATTGCTTCACCGGCTGCCGTTTTTTCGGACAGCATCCCTTCCGGGATACCGTGATAATGATAATCGCCCGTTGGCTGGACATGAGCATGATTTGCATCATCGCCGAAATCAAAGCTGGACTGACCGAGCGCCTCTATCCGCCATTCGCCCGTCCCGCGACCCAGATCACAAGCCGCTGGGTTGGTCACATCCGATTCACATCGTCCAGCCGTACCGGGATCAAACTTCACGCCGTTAAGGGCATAAGCGGGAACTTTGACCGGCCGGCCGGACCCCGTCCGAGCAACAGGCGTCAACGTTGCGGCGAAGCTGACAGTTTGCGCCGAAATCCGGTTGGGATTGTTGGCGTTCGGGAAAGTACCCGTGGCATGATCGGGCACACCATTGGCAACGAGTAACCGCTGACCCCGGGAGCAGGACCATTTCGCTTCACTTTTTAGGCCAAGCTGCTCGTTCAACTGATTTACTTCACTGCGGCAAAGGATGCCCAGCGTCTCTGCTCTGGTAGATTCAATCGGTTGACCTTGATCCCCGTCACCCGGTCCACCGTTGGGCCGGCCGCCATCGGGGCGTTGCCCTTCACGGGCGGGACGGCAAGCAAGCGGCCTGCCTTCGGGCGCAAAACAGGTGCCCGACACTTCACCTTCTCCAGGCAATTCAGCCGAACAGGCATCACCTGCCGCCTTGCTTTCGCATGCTTTGAACATTTCTTCCGGTGGTCGACCCTGGCCGCCGCCAGGTCCTCGCTGTGCCGACAGACTCACGGCACCGAAAACGCCAGCTCCAACTGCTGCGATGGCGATAAACGACACCCAGTATCGCTTGATCAGGGGCGCCATATCAGTTCACCTCGCCTTTGAGACAGCGGCTGAAATAGGGATAGCTGTCGGTGGCCATGTAATAATAGATACCGTCGGGAAATTCCGGGGTGACGCCAGTGCGGCCGTTGCAATCATCGAGGTCGCCTGATCCTTCAACATAGTTCCAGTCCGACAAAAACGCCCCCAATGCGACAAAATCCGTCGAAGGCCGGTCAACATCAGCAACCGCATCCAGCTCATAGCTTCCTTCGCAAACTTTCAATTCGCTGGTGGCGTCCATCGCGTCGGTGTAACAATAGCGCGCGTAAACCGGATAGCCGTCCGACGCCCAGCCGACGTGAAGCATCTGGCGATTGATGTCGGAAACGCCAGCATTGGTCAAAATGCCTTCGGGCATGCCGTGATAATGGTATTCACCTGTCGGCTGCACATGGGCATTGTTCATGTCCGTACCAAAATCGAACACATCCTGACCTAGCGCTTCTACTCGCCACTGATCAGTGCCGTTGCCAAGATTGCAGTCTGTCACTTCATCTGCGTCACTCGGGCAGGTTCCGCCGGTTCCAGGGTCGAATTTGACTCCATTGCGAGCGAAAACGCTGGTACCGCCGGGTCCGCCGATTTGCGTATTGCCGGTCCCCGTGGTCGGCGTCAGCGTCGCGATCATGCTGACGGTTTGCGCCGAAATCGTGTTCGGGTTTCCGGCGTTGGGAAACGTACCCACTTCATGATCTGGCAAACCATTGGCGGTCAAAGTCCGGTTGGTATCATCGCATGACCAGTCCCAAGTGGAAGTCAGCAGGCCCGAAGTGCTATATTCTCCCATGTAACTGCCGCTATATGGACAATCGACCGCTGCCGTGGATACATCCGTCGGGGTGGGCGTTGGTGTCGGAGTGGGTGTTGGCGTTGGCGTTGGTGTCGGTGTTCCAGGAAGAACGACTTCCGTTACATCGTCGGAATCGTCACCGCAGCCAACCAAAACCAAAGCCATGGCACTAGCGGCAACTCCTCTGAGCAAGTCCCCACGAAAGCCGTTAAACATCGCCTCATCTCCGCTCTTTTCGATCTGTGTGAAGAAATAAGAGACGAATGTGGATGCAATATGGAGGTGGTTTGAATGCCCTGCGATGCAGAAATGATATCATCTGGGTGAAAAGCGAATCTCTGCTTTTGCAACCATTGCGGACATTAGTGTTCCGGCCGACTCATCCAGAAAGCGAACGTTGATTGGTCTTCAAGAACCGAGTTATCGGATGTTTCTGTGAACGCAAAAAAGTTTTTCCGTCCAGCCCCATGGGCATATCCTGTTGGCCAGCCCCGCTCACCCCCTGCAGATCGTTAGGTACGTGATCGAACCCAGCCGGCACACTGCCAAATCCACGCGATAAAAATTACCAGCCAGGTCGAGGCGTGAGCTGAGTATTTCAACCAATCCATAACCGGCACAGCCCCATAAAGCGCGGACAGCAACGGTCCGCTTTCCGTGGGAAAATGAATGATGATAACGGGCATCAAGCTGTTAGCGAGCAAGACCGAGCCGAAATAGGTGAATGCCAGCACAGAGCAGAGAATCAGCGGTACTTTGAGTTTCACTGTCGATCGAAAGACGCTCATCAGGAAGCAAACGAAAGCGGGTGGTGCCAATGTGTCAGCGCCGAGCTGGAAGGCGGCATAGGCATCACGACCATCTGCGCCGAGAGCGCTTGCAAAGGCCGCAATTTCGACCTTACCATAACCATATTGCGCATCCAGCGGTGGTATACCTCCCGAAAGCTCGGTCAACCTGCCAACTTCGCTGGCCACGTACCAGATGCTCGGAACCATCGCTGCTGCTGCGATCAAAATTGACCAGGGACTGGAAAGCAGAAATCGGCCTCGCTCAGAAAACATCAGCCAGAAAGTCAGGATCGTCCAGCCAAATCCGATCAGACTCAGCAAGGAATAATATTTAGCGTCAAATAATAGGCCCATCAGCTTTTTCCGCTGCCATCCGGGTCGATGCAGATCAACCCGGCAATGCCATCTTCAAGCGCCGCGTTAATGATCGGGCTGTTGGCGGTGCACGCCCATCCGTCCTTGGTGAATGCAAAATCGCGAGTGTAAGTCCCACGTAGTGGCATGGGATAGATGATGAACCGCTCCTCATCAGGCAGGAAACGGTAGACACGGTCGGTCATGGTTTCGTTGATCCAGATTTCCTGCGTTTCGTGATTAACGGCAAGCGCATAGGGAGCCGGTCTGTAGCCCTCCATAAATTCTGGCATTTTGTAGACCTTGATGTCCATGTCGTTCGGCTGGATTCGGGCGATCATTCCTTCGGTATATCCGGTCAGCCAAATGGTTCCATCGGCATCAAAGCGCAGTCGGCGCGGGCCGCGGACGGGCGAATCATATTCCGTGACCTCCAGTGTTTCGGGATCAACATAGCCGATCTTGTCGCCATAGAGCCGTGTGTACCAGATCTTCCCGTCAACCGGGCTGACATCAATGCCATAGGGTGACGTTCCGCCAGCAAGCCCAACCGGTTGGGCTTTGGGGAGGTTGACCAGATCCATCTTGCCGGTTGCGGGGTCAACTCGCCCTACCTGATCCGACACTGCCAGTGTGAACCAGACAATGTTGTTCCTGTCGATACGGATCGTGTGCGGGTAGCGGGCGGGTTCGGGCAATATGTAGGATTTTTTCCACTCACGCGTTTTTGCATCAAAAACACCTATCGTGTCATCCGTGGCATTGGTGGTGTACCAAAGACCGTTCCTCCCGAGCGCCAGAGAATGCGGTCCGGGCTGCCCACTGCGGGACGTATAGCCATTGCCGGCATCCTCTTCCGGTGGCCGGTGCGAAGGTGGCTGGTCGATATATTCGGTTTTGCCCGACACCAGATCAGTAACAATCATCTTGTAGCCATGGCGATCCACGGCGTAGATTAGACCATCATCAACGCTCACGTCCGCATCATGCGGAAACAATATGCCTTCCCATTCATATTCATAGATTTTGGCATTGTGAATTTCTGCATCGACCGGAAACTCCGGTTGGATCGTCAGTGGTTTACCCTGAAAGGCTTCCACGATCATATCTGCTCGTTTCTTGACCGCTTGTGGGTCAAAACTTCCAATATAGCCATGCATGCGCGCCACGGTTGGAGACCAGAATTCGACGGGCCGAGGCTGACGCGTAAACTCATTGCCGAATTGGTGGCAGCCAGCGCAATCCCGCTGAAAGGATGCCTTGGAAAAGGGAGAGGATGGGTCAGCGTCAAACCTGATCTCTCCAAAATGAAACACTCCGGGCAGGCTGTCGGAAATATCCCTGGCTTTTGCCAGCTTCTGCAATTTGAAATCGCGGGTCTGATCGCTTCCCCTCTTGAGGGTAATGTCGATTCCAGCATCCTGGAAATAAGGCGTACGGGTCTTGATACGAAGCGAACCTGACAAGTTGGTGGGTAGTCGATACTCGCCATTTTTGTCACTGTAGACGGTTTCAGAACGGCCCGTCTCACTATCCTTCAACCGAACCATGGCACCATTGACAGGTACGCCATTCGAATCGGTAACTTTCCCGGAAAGGACGTTGTCTGGTCCCCCGGCAGAACCTCCGGTGCACCCTGCCAAAAGGCCGGCAAGCGTGCATATTGACAATAGTTTTCGCATGATTTCTCCTTCCCACTGGGCATCGTTGAATTACATAAATGTTCCTTATAGTCAATATTGAGATTTATCTCATATTTATTGCAATGCTCTTATATTAGTGTAGAAAGAGCACATCAACATGTAAGCGAGTCGGATTTGAATCGGCAGAAAAGACAGGGATATGACAGGCAAAATTGCAATTATCGGATGCGGTCCTGCTGGAATTATGAGCGCGATCAGTTTTGCGCGGCGTGGTGTCGAAACCGTTGTGATCGAAGCGAATGGAGATCCGTCAACAGCGCCAAGTTACAATCCGGACCGATCCTATGCAATTGATGTGACAGGACATGGCCTGAATGCAATCGCCCATATTGATGCCGTTGAAGATTTTGACTGGGAGTTGATCCGCTTCAAGGGAATTGATGCCGGAAAAGGCGGGATTCATCCTTGGGACGAACCGGGCTGGATCGGTTCGCGTGGAGATATCATGCGAGTATTGATGAAGATCATCGGCGAAAAATACTCGAAATTTGTGACATTCCAGTTCAACAGTCCTGTCACAGGGATTGATTTTGAAACCGGTTCACTGACCTGGAGCAGCAAAATTGATGGGCAGACGTTTTCGGGAAAATATGATCTTGTCATTGCCGCGGACGGTGGTGGTTCGATCATTAGAAAGAAAGCCGAGCAGGATGTAGCGGGTTTTGCTCTTACCTATCGGGACGCTTCTTATTATTGCAAAATGATCGCGCTCGATAACGCAGGAGGCGAGCTGGACGAAACGCATCTTCACGTCCTGAACCTCAAATATCCCTGTGTGGCTGGCGCGATCAATGGCCCTGACGGAAAAGAGGATCCGATTTGGTTCTGTCAGGTGCCCTTTTCCTCGAAGAAAGACTTTCGTGATGTCGAAGCAGCGCGTTCTTTTCTGGCCAAAAACAGCCCGAAAATTCTGGAGCTCGCATCTGATCAGGCCGTCGAGACCTTCAGC